>JADGRT010000296.1 GCA_017880715.1 Verrucomicrobiia bacterium
AATCTGCCGGCTCCGACCATTTCGGCGATATCCGATGACTGGATATGTTTTATGTAACTGCGCTTTTGGTTGAGGGAGTCCACCTTGCTGGAATCAATGTCCAAACCCAGCACCGTTACGCCCGAACGGGCGAACTGAAGAGAGAGGGGCAGACCGACATAACCAAGACCAACAATTGCTATATTTGTATTCATAATTTGTCAGGGAAACGATTGGGACAACGGCGCCACGTTTGGCTTGCTTGATTCTGGCGCTCGAAACAACCGGCGTTTCATATTTTCAGACCCGGTCCCGCCTGACCATGCTGGTCTTCAGGTTTGGTAATTAATTGGCCAATCCGGTTATCCGGTGCCAGAAAGGGTTGATAATCCGGCACCGCCTCTTTCAACATCAGTTTGAGTCCGTCCGCCTCGAACTGATGAAGGTTGGCGCGCAGGTTTTGCAGCGTCTTGCGGATCTGGTCCAAATCCGCGGGCGATGAGAGGAAACGGAAGATTTTGGGATGGGTGGTGGGAGCAAAATTTTCTCCTTTGCGAGTGACTTCCTCAAACAGTTTCTCGCCGGGCCGGACACCGGTGAATTCGATCTGGATGTCCTCATCCGGCTTTAGCCCGCTCAGTTCGATCATCTGTCGCGCCAGATCCACGATCTTGACCGGACTGCCCATATCCAGAACGAAAATCTCCCCGCCGGTCCCTTGCACCGCACTCTGCAGCACCAGCATGGAAGCTTCGGGAATGGTCATGAAATATCGTGTCATCTCCGGATGGGTCACTTTCACCGGGCCGCCCTCGGCAATTTGCCGGTGGAAAATCGGGATCACGCTGCCGGAGGAGCCCAGGACGTTGCCAAAGCGAACGGCCATGAACTTCGTTTGGTTGGGATGCGCCGCATAGAGTGCCTGCACATACATCTCCGCCAGGCGTTTGGTGGCGCCCATGACACTGGTCGGATTGATGGCCTTGTCCGTGGAAATCAGGATGAAACGAGCCACGCCGAACTCCAGGGCCAGGTCGGCGAGTTGGGCCGTGCCCAGGCTGTTGTTCTGAATCGCCTCGCCCGGCTGATGCTCCATCATCGGCACATGCTTGTGGGCCGCGGCATGAAAAACCACTTCCGGACGGAACCTCGAAAAAACTTCCTTCATCCGTGCCCGATCCAGGATGTCACCGACCAGGGGGATGATCCTCTGTCCATACTCCAGCCCGATCAACTCCTGCTCGATTTGGAACACGTTCGGTTCCGATCGGTCCAACAGGAGCAGATGTTTGGGGTGACAGGTGGCGATCTGCCGGCACAACTCGCTGCCGATGCTGCCGCCGGCGCCGGTCACCAGCACCACATGATCCTGCAGGGCAAGTCGAATGTTCTCTGTCTCCAGTTCGACCTTCTCCCGTCCCAGCAAGTCCTGGACTTCAACATTCCGCAACTGGCTCACCCGAACCTGCCCCAGGGCCAGTTGATCCAGCGAAGGAATTGTTTTGCACGGCACGCGCACCTGGCGCAAGAGACGGACAATTTCTCCGATGCGCTTGGCCGACGCCGCCGGCATGGCGATGATCGCTTCCTGAATGTCCAGTTTCGCGCTCACTTCCGCCAATCGCTCCGGCGGCCCCAGCACGGGAATGTCATGCACGCGCGAATGCCATTTCGCCTTGTCGTCATCAAAAAATGCCACCGGCTGCAGACCAAACCCCGGCTTGAGCGACAACTCTTTTGCCAGCAGCGCGCCGGCATCCCCGGCGCCGATGATGCCTACACGCCGTTGTCGCTGTCCCTTTCTCGCGCCCGAGACGGTGCCCGACTCTCGAAAAGTGCGCAGGGCCAGACGGACACCGGTTAATCCCACCAGGCAGAACACGAAGTCCATCGCAATCACCCCCCGCGGCGGCGCGAACCCCGCTCCCCACGCGATCCCGACGATCACTGTAATGATCGAACTGATGAACAGCGCATGAAACATGCGGGCCAGATCGGGTGTGCTGAAATAGCCGAGCAGCGGCGTCAATTGATGGAACAGTCCCAGGAGAATCAACTGCAAGGGAACCAGCCAGAGCAGGACGAAATATCTCTCCTGGTAGGAAGCGGGATCCACCATGAAATCGAAGCGCAAATCGTAGGCCAGCCAAAGGCTGGCGGTGAGCTCGGCTTCATAAAACAAGAGCAGCACCAGAAAGCGATTCGGCGGCGACAGGTCTAAGCGGAACTTCATCATAAAGGGTAAGACTTGGGCGGGCGGGTCAGCTCTCCAAAGGTCTCAGCACCGGCCAGCCGGAAGCGAAGGTGGCTTTTACCGGCAAACTTTTCAGCATTTCGCGGATTTCCCGAAGCCGCTCCGGGTCCTCTTCTGGCAGGGCCACGATCACCTCGTCAATTTTCAACTGCCATTCCGCGTTGAGCAGGCATTCCGGCATCCCGATGACCGGGATGTCGTACGGTCGTTTGTGCCAGGTGCGCGGATTGTCGTCGAAGAAAGCGACCACGCGCCGGTGGGCGGTTTTGCTGCTGGCGAAATCAAGCGCCAGATTGGTTGCCAGTTCGCCCGTGCCAATGATGGCCACCCGCCACACCGCGTCCCGGTTCGCGGGTTTTGATTTTGAGGAGTACTCGCGCAGAAATCGGAAGGCCAGGCGGACCCCGCACAACGCAAAGAACGAGAGAAAGAAATCCATCAGCAGGAGGCTTCGGGTTGGCGCCAGGCGGCCTTGCGAAAAGTTGCACAGCCCGAATTGAAGAAGAAAAGCAATCCCCAGGGCGGTGGCGGTCCGCCGTATCTCGGGCAGGCTGAAGTAACTGATCAAGCCGCGCAACTGCCCCCGCCAAAACAACAGAATCAATTGTGGGAACATGATCCAGGGCAGGTAGCGGCGGAACTCTTCATAATCCTGGCGGGTCGCACCGAAGTCGGAGCGCAACTCGTAGGCGAGCCAGAAACTGGCCGCCAGCGCGATGGCGTAGATTATCAATACGCCGAGCCAGTACGGGCACAGCGTCTGCACGATAATCCAGATGTCCCGGAGCACGCCGGCGCGTTGCGCATATTGCAGGTTCAATTCAATCTTCTTCGGCAGGCAATATCGCAGATAAAATCCTTCCACGTCCCCGGTGCCGCGCAGGAGCGCTTCTTCATTCCGGAACAGCATCGTGGCCATGTCCGTGATGCCCGGCTTGAACTTCAGAATCTCGCGCTGTTCCGGAGTATAGCGCTCCACATATCGCGGCATCTCGGGACGCGGCCCCACGAAGCTCATGTTGCCAGCCCACACATTCCAGAGCTGGGGCAGTTCGTCCAGCTTGGTCTTGCGCAGAAAGCGGCCGGTCCGCGTGATCCGCGGATCCTCCTCTTTGGTCAACGGCACACCCAGCTTGTCGGCATTGACGACCATGGACCGGAATTTCCAGATGCGAAACGGCTTCCCGAACTGGCCAATCCGGGTTTGCCTGTAGAAGATGGGACCTCCGCCCGTGAGCTTGATCAGCAGGCCAATCAGCAACCCCGCCGGCCACAGTGCCAATAGTCCAACCCCGGAGCAAAGAATGTCGAATGCCCGTTTGCGTCTCTGGTGAGACACGGATTGTTCCTTGATAGCCATCTATTGGAGCGCCAGCCTCCGGCCCGGCACTTTTCATCGTTCCAACAATTTCACGGCAGGTCGGAGACCGGTGCGTCGGTTCAGGGCGATGATGTCCTTTATCGCGCCGCACACGTAGCTCACATCTTCCCCGGTCATGTCCGGATAAATCGGCAGCGTGATGATTTCCGGATACAACGAGCAGGCCACCGGCAGGTCCTCCGGCGCATAGCCATACGTTTCCCGGTAATAAGGATGCATGTGCAACGGCAGCCAATGCACGGAGGTGCCCACCCCGCGTTGCGTCAGTTCCGTAATGAACCGGGCACGGTCAATCTTCAGCCGGTCGAGCTTCAGCCGGATGACGTAGAGATGCCACGAATGGATGCGGTTCGGTTGGATCTGGGGGAGGATGATCTCTTCCACCTCCTTCAGCGCTTCACCGTAAAGGCCGGCCAACTCGGTCCTTCGCCGGTGGAACCGGTCGGCCTTGCGCAACTGATGAATTCCAATGGCAGCGGCGATGTCGGCCATGTTGTACTTGAAGCCCGGTGCGATGATTTCGTAATACCACGAACCCTCGGCTGTGTAACGCTTCCACGCATCTCGTGAAATGCCGTGGAGCGACATGATCCGCATCCAGTCGGCGTATTCATCGTTCTCCGTGCAGGCCATGCCGCCCTCGCCTGTGGTAATCGTCTTATTGGCGTAGAAGGAATAGCAACTGATGTCGGCAGACGCGCCAACCGGCTTCCAGCCGTTGGCGGCGTAGTTGAGGGTTGAGAGTTGAGGGCGTAAAGCCCCGTGAGGGCCACGCCCCTTTACGGGGTTGAGAGATTCAATCTCCGTGGTCTTGTTGTCCCGTTGTCTAGTGGTCTCGCGATCCTGACGCCCCGTCGCCCTCTCCGCCTCGGCCGGGGAGAGGGTTGGGTGAGGTGTCGCCG
>JADGRT010000297.1 GCA_017880715.1 Verrucomicrobiia bacterium
CAGCAACGGACGCGGTTCGGCGAGTTTTGGGCAAAGCCCGCGTTGCCGATTTAGACGCCGGCGCGGTGGCCCCTGGGATGGACATCATGATCATTGGCCAGCCACGCCAAGATCGTTGGTGATTCGTTTGGTCTGGCCGGGTTTTAACCGCAATGCGACGGTCTTTTGTTCATAGCGCACGGTGCAGGTTTCCGTGCCGGAAATACGGCGGATCGAGGCGCCGCTCAATTTTCCCTTCTGCCACTGGATGTCCACCGCAAACCCGCCGCGCGCCCGCAAGCCCTTAACACTTCCGGCCGGCCAGATCTTGGGGAGCGCCGGAAGCAATTCGATCTCGCCATTGTGGCTTTGCAGCAGCATCTCGGCGATGCCAGATGCGCCGCCGAAATTGCCGTCAATCTGGAAGGGCGGGTGGGCGTCAAACATGTCGGGATAGGTACGCTCTGGACTGAGAAGAAAGTCCAGAATGCGGTAGGCGTGGTCGCCATCGCGCAAGCGGGTCCAGAGATTCAAACGCCACGCGGTCGCCCAGCCGGTCGCCTTGTCGCCGCGAATCTCCAGGGATTTCCTGGCCGCGGCCGCCAGCTCCGGAGTTTTGCGGAAATCAATCTGGGCGCTGGGATAAAGCCCGTAAAGGTGCGAGACATGGCGATGGTGCAAATCCACGCCCGGCTGCATATCCCAATCCTTCAGCCATTCCTGGAGCTGGCCCGCCGAACCGATTTGATGGGGGGCGAGCCGGGCCCGGGCAGCGGCGATATTTGCGGATAAGGCCTGGTCAACTCCCAGGGTTTTCGCCGCCTGGATGCAGTTTTCAAATAGGTCGCGCAAGATTTGCATGTCCATCGCCGGTCCGGCGCAGACGCTGGTCTTGCCTTCGGGATGGCCATTTTCAGGTGAGATCGAAGGGCAGGTCACCAGCCAGTGGTGGGTGGGCTCCTCCACCAGCGTGTCCAGGAAGAATTCCGCCGCGCCTTTCATGGCGGGATAGATTTGTTTGAGGTATTTCTTGTCGCCGCTGAACAAATAATGCTCCCACAAATTTTGACACAGCCACGCGCCGCCCATGGGCCACATGCCGTAAAAGGAGCCATCGATCGGCGCGGCCGCCCGCCACAAGTCCGTGTTGTGGTGCACCACCCAACCGCGCGCGTTGTACATGGTTTTGGCCGTGCGCGCTCCGGTTTGGGTCAGATCCAGCACCATCGCTGTCAGCGGCTCCACGCATTCGCCCAGGGCGCAGGTTTCGGCGGGCCAGTAATTCATCTCGGTATTGATGTTGATGGTATACTTGCCGCCCCACGGCGGGCTCATCGAATCGTTCCAGATACCCTGCAAATTCGCCGGCTGCGATCCCGGTCGCGAACTCGAAATCAGGAGGTAGCGGCCGAACTGAAAATACAGCGCCGCCAGTTGCGGATCGTTCCCCTCGGCGAAATGCGCGATGCGCTCGTTGGTTGGCAGCTTCATGGAGGCAGTCTCACCCAGATCCAATTCCACGCGGCGAAACAGCCTTTGATGTTCCGACACATGCGCGTCCCGCAGGCGGGCATAGGTTTTCTTGCTCGCGGCGGCTATCTGCTTTTTTACCGCGGACTCCGGGTCGCCGCTCACATCCTGGAAATTGCGGTAACTGGTCGCGGCGGCAATGAACAGGGTCGCCGAATCAGCGCCGCTGACCGTAATCGCATTGGTGCTGGCGGTGGTTTTTCCGCCCTGCGCCAGCACGCGAACCCGCGCCTGAAACTTTAGCACGCCCTGGATTCCGCCCGCGCCGCCGTTCACACCGGTCATCACCAGCGTGTCGGCGGCTTCGGTGGAAACGGTCGCACGTTGCGGCGTTTTCATCCCCGCAGCGAAAGAGATTTGTCCGGGCTTGTCGGCGGTGAGGCGCGCCACGATCACTTGATCCACCGGGCTCGCAAACACCTCACGCCGGAAAGCCACGCCGCCGGCGGTATGGGTTACGCTGGCAATGGCGGTGTCCAAATTGAGATCGCGTTGATAATTCTCCGCCGCGGCGGCCGCGGGAAAATCCAGGAACAGATCGCCCACGGTTTGATACGGCATCTGGCCCAGCGGCTTGGCCATCATGCTTTTGCCAATCCGATCTGCGGCCTGGTCATATCGGCCTTCAAACACCAGCTGGCGCACTTCAGGCAAGGCGGCTAGTGCATTGGTATTGTCCGGCGTGTAGGGCCCGCCGGCCCAGAGGGTGTCTTCATTGAGTTGAAATTGCTCGCGTTTCAGCCCGCCAAACACCATCGCGCCCAGACGTCCGTTGCCAATCGGCAAGGCCTCGGTCCAGGTCTTGGCGGGGGCCCGATACCACAAACGCATGCGCGCATCGGCACCCTTGGCTCCGTCGGCCAGGGCATTGCCGGCCAGGGCTGAAGGAGCCGTCGAGCGCGTTGAATCCTGTGCCGAAAAAGTCAATGGCAGGAAAAGACCGGTCAATAACAAGGCAATTTGTTGATATTTCATAACTTCAATACAAGGAGGGCGGTTGGTATGCGAAATCGGGGCTTCATGGGCATTGGGCCAGAGCGACTATTGCGGCAACGCATCCACCGCGGCTTGTTGAAACGCGCGGCGGACGTCGCTGGCATCGCTGTTGGCGAAATTGGAGCGCTGCACCATGAGAATGTAGGCGGCGCCGCGCACGGGGTCGATCCAGGCCTGCGTGCCCCAGGCGCCGCCGTGCCCGAACGTGCCGGGCGAGAGCATCGCGGCGACGCCCTCGTGCGGCGTGCGCAAGATGCAAGTGCCAATGCCCCAGCCATAGTTGGCGCCGCGATTGCCAAACTCCGCCGACTGAAAGAAGCCGCAGGGCAACTCGCCGGTCTGGACCGTCGTGAGGAGCTTGAGCGCCGCGGGGCTGAGGTAGCGTTTGCCGTCCAGCGCGCCTCCGGCGAGCAGCATCTGGCAGAATCTCGCGTAATCGGGGCCGGTGGAGTAGAGGCCGCCGTTGCCGAGCGGCGGACGGCCGCGCACGCCGAAGCCGGAGAGCGGTGGCACAGCTTGAAGGGCGCCCGTGGCCTTGTCTTTTGCGTAAGCGGTGACGAGGCGAGCGGACAATTTTTCGGCTGGATAGAAGGTCGTGCTCTTCATGCCCAGCGGATCGAAGATTCGTTGCTGCACGAAGGCGTCAAAGGGCATGCCGCTGGCAATTTCGACGATGCGCGCTGCCACGTTGATGCCGGACTGGGTGTATTTCCATTTTGCACCGGGCTCGTATTGCATGGGTGCGGCAAGAAATAACGGGATGAGATCGGCGAGCGTACGGGCGTTGCGCGCTGCGGCGGCATCCGCTTCGCCCAGGCCGGACGTGTGGGTGAGGGCTTGGGCGATGGTGAGGTTGGCGGGCTGGCCGGAGGGGGTCTTCAGGTTGGCAAAGGCGGGAATGTGTTTTGCAATCGGGTCCGCGACGCTGAGCTTGCCCTCGTCCTGAAGCATCAAAATGGCGACGGCGGTGACGGGTTTCGTCATCGAGGCAATCCAGAAAACGGAGTCCGGGCGCATCGGCTCATTCTTCGCGATGTTGGCCAGCCCGGTCGCTTTCAGATGCACGACCTGGTCCTTCGTGACCACCACCGTAACCGCGCCGGAGACATCGCGGCTGGCCACGGCGGAGTGCATCGCCGCGCTGATGGCCGGCAGCTTCGTGGTGGCACAGGAGACAAGCATGGGTAACATAAGGAGGACGGGGTAGAGTCGGAGTTTAGCTGATCCGGGCGGTGGTTCCTGGCGTAAAATGTGCAACATAGTATTATCTGGGTTCAACGCAGTAATCATGCCCCGCGACGGCGGCAAACACAAGGCATTCACCATTAGCATAGTCCAAACGGCCGGGACAGCGGTATCCCCCAAAGCGGGGAGAATATCCCCGTTACCCCGCCAAATGGAACCAGGCTCAAATGGCTTTCAGGACGGAGTGGTGGTTCTTCTTTGACCAGCTTCCGGCCAAACCGAAAGGACTTGCCCCGATTGAGGCGACAGCTTAACGGGAATCAAGGTTCGCCCGCATAATCCAACCCGGCGTTCGAAACCATGTGGCTGAAGAGGCGGCAATCAGCCCATTTTCTCCGGGATTTCCTTCATGGGGCCCATCCACTTGAGCGCGCGTTCGATGTCCGCGTGCATCCGGTATTTCTTCGTGACTTCGGCCAGCTTGACGCCCCGCAAGTCAATTTTGGAGAGATCATCCTGGCCCAGGCCGCATTGGGCGCAGTAATTCAGATAACCCACCCACTCGGGATTGATTCCCATGACCTCGATGCCGGTCCGGTCCGCGGCGATATAATCGGTCGAGGCAATGGCCAGGTGCGATGGCACGGCCGTGCCGTCATTGGGTCCGTTGCCTTCCATGCCTTCGTACCCGTCGATTACGGCGGCACCCCAGAACGGGCGCAATCTCTGCGCGGTGAGCATGATGTCGACGTGGGTCTGGCGGATGCCGCCATGGTAGAGACGTTTGTCGTTCCAGCGGCGGGATTCCTTCTGCGGGCTGTGTAA
>JADGRT010000298.1 GCA_017880715.1 Verrucomicrobiia bacterium
TAATCCGGGCACACTCGTTGGACCCAGGCCCAAAACCGGGGCGAATGATTCATTTCCCGCAGGTGCATCAGCTCGTGCAAAATGAGGTAATCGCGTACCGCCGGCGGAGCCTGGATCAATCGCCAGTTGAGCGAGACGGTTCCTTTGGCCGAACAAGAACCCCAGCGGGTGCGCTGGTTCCGAATGACGACCCGGCGCAACCGCGAGCCTCCCAGGACCTTTTCGTTTGCGCAGCGCAAGGCAAGTTCCCACGTTCGCGACATTAATTCCGACTCGGCCAACTGCCGCAGGCGCCTTTCGATGGCGGGACGCAGATTAGCGGCCGGATCAGCCACATCCATCTCTTGATCCGCAAACTGGATTCGCACTGGCTCGGCGCCTGGAATCAAGCCAAGCCTGACGTTTTCGCCGCGAAAGAGCATGGTGTCGTTCACCCGCCACTCGGCCGTCCGGATCGGGCGCGTCGCCAGTTTGGCTAATTGGTCTTCGATCCAGCGCAGGTGTTGGTGTGCAAAGTTGCGCGCGAATTCCACGGAACCGCCGCGCGGAATCGTCACCCGCACGGTTCCGTCGGGTTTCACCCTCAGCAGATAACGCCGGGCGCGCCGGTGTCGAATCAGGTGCAATGGCAACTGGCGAGCGCCTACGGCCAGGGTATCCTGGTCGGGCGGGGCGGTCGGCTCGGGCCGAAAGAAAAATTCGAGTTGTGTTTTCAAACCTGGTTTTTCGCAGGTATAGCGACGCCAGCATGTCATGGCGAATGGGATCGAGCAAGTGGATGTCGGGCGGCTCCTAATCGTCCTCGTCCTCGTCCTTCGTCCCTCGTCCTCGATTTTGTTTTGGATTTCGAGGACGAGGACGAGGGACGAAGGACGAGGACGAAAAAAAGGGGACGCGGGCGTCTTAGCTAAGTCCCGGCGAACCTTCCTTGAACTCCGGCTCAATCTGCTCTAGGTTTACCTCTCGTGTGCAAGTTATGGCGCACAACTTCACTCGAAACAGGAAGCACAACGAAAACAACTCCATGAAACGCGAAGCAGACAGTGGATTCAGCACGCGGGCCGTGCATGAGGGGCGCGGATTTGCCGGGACCACCGGCGCGGTGATGCCACCGATCTTCATGACTTCCACGTTTCAGACCGGCAACGCGGACGGTTTCGACTACACGCGCTCGGGCAATCCGAATTTTCGCCTGCTCGAAGGGAGCGTGGCCGCTCTGGAAGGGGCGCGTTTTGCGACCTGTTTTGCCAGCGGCGTCTCGGCGATCACGGCGGTGGTGTCCAGTCTCAAAAGCGGCGATTTGGTGCTCGCCGAGGAAAATGTGTACGGCTGCACCTACCGGCTGTTCGACAAGGTCTTTGCCAAGTTCGGCCTGAAGGTGCTTTACGTGGATTTGAGCCAACCGGCCAACTGGGAGGAAATCCGGCGCCACCGCCCGACGTTGGTCTGGCTGGAAAGTCCCACCAATCCGCTGCTTAAAATCGTCGATATCGCGGGCATCAGCGCGGTCGCCGCCGAGGCCGGATCCACGGTGCTGGTGGATAACACCTTTGCCTCGCCCTATCTCCAGCGTCCGCTGGAACTGGGCGCCACGATGTCCCTGTCGTCCACCACCAAATACATAAACGGGCACAGCGACTGCCTGGGAGGCATCGTGGCCACGAATGAGCCGGCCTGGCACGAGCGGATGGTCTTTGCGCAGAAGGCGCTTGGACTTCAACCTTCGCCTTTCGATGCCTGGCTGACGACCCGCGGGCAGCGCACCCTGGCGTTGCGCATGGAGCGGCATTGCGCCAATGCCCTGCAACTGGCCCAATGGCTGGAAAACCGCCGGGGCGTGCGGCACGTGCGCTATCCATTCCTGCCCAGCCATCCGCAATACGAACTGGCGCGCCGTCAGATGAAGGCGGGATCGGGTATTTTCATTGCCGAACTGGACTGCGCGACTGAACAGGCGCTGGCTTTCTGCCGGCGATTGCGCCTGTTTACGCTGGCGGAAAGCCTGGGCGGCGTGGAAAGCCTGGTGTGTCATCCGGCTACCATGACGCACGCATCGGTGCCCCCGGAAGTTCGACGGCAGGTGGGCATCGGCGATGGCCTGCTGCGTTTTTCGGTGGGCATAGAAGATATGGAGGATTTGCGCCGTGACCTGGATGAGGCTTTGAACGAACTGATCGGATGAGCACCCGCGACTTATTGACTAATCCCATCTGGCAAGGCGAGGAATTAGGACGACCGATACCGGATTCGGAACATGCGGTTTCGGTGGCCTTGCCCCGGTGGCAGGATGTGGTGGGTTACGAGGAACGCCGGCCGGAAGTCATCGACAAACTGACCAGCGGATATCCCCGGTTTGTCGTTCATGCGCAAGTGCGCGCGCTGGCCAGATTCCTATGTGCCGACGCCCCCTGCCGGCCTTTTCCTTCGAGGCAAGTGGCCGATCTGTGTGTGAGTTATATCGGCCGGTCCAGTGGTGCAAGCGCGCAGGTGGTGGCGCGTGATGGCGCCATTGGCGTCACGACCACCGAGCCCGGCGGCGCGGCGTTGCAGGCCTTCTGGCAGCACGCCGGTCTCATCGTGTCGAGCCGGCAAGCCAAAGCCCTGTTGGCCGGCCGCCGCGAGGGAGAGGAGGCCGCTGCGATTCGCCAGTCGCTACGGCAACAACTGGCCGGCTTTTACGATTGCGCGGCCGACGACGTTTTTCTCACGCCTACTGGCATGGCAGCGCATTTTGCGGCACTGCAGACGGTCAACCGCCGGAAACCCGGACAGCCAACCGCACAGTTGGGATTTCCCTATGTGGACACTTTAAAGCTTCAGCAGAAATTGGGCAGCGGCGGGATTCTGCTCCCCGACCTGGAGCACATTGAAACCGAATTGCGGCGTCTCATCGAACGCCAGCCGTTGGCCGCTTGTTTTTGCGAAATTCCCGGGAATCCGTTGCTGGGTTCCGCCGACGTTCGAAGAATCAAACCCATCTTGCGCGAACATCGGGTGCCGCTGATCGCCGACGATGTCGTGGCGACGCCGGTCAACGTGGATCTCAATCCGTATGCCGACCTCATAGCGACGAGCCTGACCAAATACATCGTCGGAACCGGCGATGTCATGGGAGGCGCGTTGATCTGTAATCCCCGATCGCCCCTCTATGCTGAACTCAAGCCTCTGGCCCAAGCGCGGCATGAAGAACTGCTCTGGGGCGAGGATGCGGCCATATTGGATGCCGAGGCGCGCGGTTTCCCGGAACGGATGCGCCGGCATAACCGAAACGGCCTGCTGCTGGCGGAGCGATTGCGGAACCATCCCAAGGTGGAACGCGTCTGGTATCCCAAGTGGGAATTCAGCGACGCCTATGAAGCGGTGCGCCGGCCGGAAGGCGGCTGGGGATCGCTCATCACCTTTTTACCCAAACAGGCGGAGACACGGGCGCCGCGGGTGTACGATGCGCTCGCCGTCTGCAAGGGGCCGAGCCTGGGGACGGTTTTTACGCTGGCCTGTCCGTTCACATTGCTGGCGCACTACGCGGAATTGGCATGGGCCGAGTCGTGCGGCGTATCGCGATTTCTCATTCGGATTTCGGTGGGACTGGAAGATCCCGAGGACCTATGGCATCGGCTGGAGACGGCGTTGAAGGCCGAGATCCTGCCGGATTTAGGGTCATCCGTGTAGCCTCCATTTTTTGTAGCGGCGTCTCGGTAGAGCGCCGCCATTGTTACAGCCAAGTCCTCGAGATAGACGACACGTCCTGAAAGCAAGAAATCCAGTTTCGGAGGGGCGAGCTCTCGGAGGGGCGAGCTCCGGGAGCCCCCATTATAAATGGGCGTCGTGTAACTCCGCCCTCCGAATGCTCACGGCAGGACCCTCAACCGCGCTTCGTTGGGGATCGGCGCGCGCTTTGGTTTTTCCGTGCCATGACCGGCCGGTCTGCGTCCGCATCGCCATACCCTGGGCTATTGAATCTCGAGCTTTCAGCGCTGGGGATCTGACGCAGCCAGCGGGGACCCGGTCACGGATCGAGGAAACGGTCGAAGCCTTATTGATCCCCCTCCGCCCCCGCCCAGGATAAATCAATGCGACAATACATTTAACGGCCGTACCCTATATTGTCGCATTCGCTGAGGGCATCCGGCCTTCGTATACATTAAAACTAGCCAAAGATATTTGAAATTTAGACCGCGGATTACCCGGATTTACACATATCAAAATGGGCTTTATTGATCCTCATATCTGTGTTTTATCCGTGGTCCGTGGTGAAAATCTGAGAGCTTTGTTTACGAGATTTGCCGCGGTCGAAAAACAGGGTGGATGCCCTCATCCGCGCGAAGTTCCATCCGATTCTAGCGCCGCACCCGGATTGAGGCTCCCAGGCTGGCTACATGGTCGGGAAGGCTTCAGACCCCGGACAGTAGCGTTGCCGCCGCCCGTCCCACGCCTGCTTCCCTGGAATACCTGTCGCGAAAGACAGGGCTTAGTCAGGTTTCCCATGCTAAGCAGTGATG
>JADGRT010000299.1 GCA_017880715.1 Verrucomicrobiia bacterium
CCACACCCGGCGTTGAAACGCCGGGCTATTTTCAAAAGTCCCTCCGGGACAAAAACAAGGCCTCCGTGCAGCACCTGCAGCTCAAATCCTAGTGGCATTAGACATTCCTGTCCGCTTGGCGCGTACGTCAGCCCCAAAATGCCGACAGGAATGTCGGCGCGGGTGTTGGCGGGCTGCCGGTGGGGTCTGATTCCATCGTGGGCCAGGGATGCTTCCCTGGCCGCCCAATTGACGCGCTCATTTGACAGCCCGCGAGGTGTCGCGTAACTTTGGCTTGAAGTTCGATGAATACCGCGATGGAAAAAGACACATTGATTACGTTGACGGAAGCCGCCGCCAACCGAATCAAGGAACTGTCGGTTTCGGATCCGGAGAATGTTGGCAAGCACCTGCGGGTTTATGTGGAAGGCGGCGGCTGTTCCGGGCTGCAATACGGACTGGTATTCGATGAAAAGCGCCCGGATGACCTGACGATGGAGTTCCAGGGAGCGACCTTGCTGGTGGATGCGTTCAGTGCCAACTACCTTCGCGGAGCGGTCGTCGATTTCGTGGACAGTCTGACAGGAGGCGGTTTCAAGATCTCCAATCCCCAAGCCCGGCACAGTTGCGGGTGCGGGAAGTCTTTTGAGGCCTAGGCAGGAAACAGTCTTGCTCCGGCCTAAGAACGCCCTTCCCTGTAATGCGGAACGGCTTTTTATTTTTCCTGAGCAATTCGTTCAATCCCAACCGACTCTTAATGGGTCATCAGATAGAAAAAAATGTTGATGGCCAGAGGGAAGGCCCGGTTTTCGGAAAAGTTATGGAAGAAATATTCATTTTCGCCTTCGCGTTCCCAACCATCGCCATTGTCGGTATTGTGGGTGGCCAGCACCAGGATGTGGTTGTTATCGTCAAAAATGGCCCGGACATGCACTTCGGTGCATTCCTCGCCGTCATGGTATTCCCAGGTGATGCCGTCGTGCTGGCTGCGCACGCCCTGGCCGACGTTTGGGATTTGCAGGCTGTTCTTCGGGCCTTTGAGGTCAAAAACGCAGTGAAAAAGGGGATGGTCCATCGGCAATTCGACAAACTCGCGTTCCGGCAGAACCCGTTTGATCTCGCGCTGAAAACCGGCCCACTGCACCTGGCCCCAAAAATCATCCGCCATGAGGACTCCGCCGTTGAGCAGATACTTGCGGAGGATGGGCACTTCCTCATTTTTCAGCAGCAACCGCCCCGGCTCGACCATGTAGATAAACGGATAATTGAATAGCTCTTTGTCGGTGAGATCGAGCACTCGCCCGTCGGGATTCACTTTGAGAGAGGTCATTTGCTGGAGTCGATAGGACAGATTCAAATCGCTATCGGGAAAATCGGTCCACCAGAAACCGGCGCTGCGGGAGCCGTAAGGCGCGCGGTCGCGTCGAATGCGAACAAAAGTGAGCACGTCTTTTTCGAAACCGGGCTCATTGGTCCAGCTAGGCGTGCCGGTGCTGTGGGAGGGCACCTCGCGGGCGGTGCGGCAGGTTTCATACTCGGGATACCACCTTTCGCCTCCACCCCCTCCTCCCCAGCGTTGCGCTAGAACAACTCCCCCCGCGAGCGGGAGCAGAAATAGGATCAGCCACTGCTTTTTCACGGTCAGGTACATCTAACGTTTTCCATTCTTGGCCGTTGGGCGGTTCGCCCACGACTGCTGCAAGCTAATCCGATAAGCCGCGAAAGCAAGAGCGAGAGGCACGCGGACCTATTTTGCCGTGTGCAATCCGAGCCGGTCCGATAGCATGGGTCCCTCGAATCGGCGAAGGGAATAGGACCACCTGGCTCATCCTCCACGTTGCCAGCGGCAGATTGTTGATCCTGCTGTCGCAGCTTGCGGCGGGCTTATTCCAAAAGTCGAGGTTTTATCTCCATTGATAGGGAAGAAATGCTAACCATCTGATTCGCTCAGCGAGAAGTGGGGTTGATGTCTCCGAATTCTGTGCGTATCATTTGCCGCAGCAGTGACATCCTGGACCATACCATGAATCCGATTTCGCGCCGAAACATGCTAGCAGGCTTGATGGGCACCACCGTTGCGGTTGGGCTGCCCCTGGCGGCAGCGACCGCCGAGCCGCAGATCAAGGAGCGACCAGACGCCAAGCCTAAGCTCAAAGTGGTCGTCACCGGCGGGCATCCCGGCGATCCTGAATATGGTTGCGGCGGCACCATCGCTCGTTACACCGATTTGGGTCACGAAGTTGTTCTGCTTTACCTGAACCGAGGCGATTGGTCTGACAAACCTGGTTACGACCCCAGTCCGGTCCGCGTTGCCGAAGCCAAGAAAGCCTGCGAAATTCTCCAGGCCCGCCCCGTTTTCGCCGGACAACTTGACGGCCAAGCCATCGTGGACCCCGCTCATTACGAGCAATTCCATCGTCTCTTGGAGGCCGAGCAACCCCAGGTCGTGTTCGCTCACTGGCCCATCGACAACCACGCTGATCACCGGGCTATTTCGCTGCTGGTCTATGAGGCTTGGCTGCGAATGGGCAAGAAGTTCGCCCTCTATTATTACGAAGTTTCCAACGGGGAGGACACGCTGCAATTCACGCCCACTCACTACGTGGACATCACCCGCACCGAACCCCGCAAGAAACTGGCCTGCTACGCGCACGCCAGCCAAGCCCCCGACAAGTATTACGGCCTGCAAGCCATGGTCACGAGGATGCGGGGAGTCGAAAGCGGCCATCCGCAGGCCGAGGGTTACATCCGGCACGTGCAAAGCCCCGACTTCGCGCTTCCGATGACATCCTGATTTATGAATTACGGATCGCCGAACCACGCAGTCCATGGAAACCGCCGCTCCGCACTGCGGTTTCCGGTGCGCCGGGTTTATCGGACGCTGGATTCGCTGCCAGCGCCCTTTTCCGGCGGCGGGCGGCTCGTTGTTAGGCAAGAAAAAGCAACGCGATGAATCACGATCCTTCCTTGATTTCAACCAGTCTGCTCCTCATATCGGCGGTAACTATTGTGCTATCGCTGCCCTTGATTCTCCGCCTGGTGAAAATGAACGGCGTCTATGGGGTGCGCATACCCGAATCATTTCGATCACCGGAAAGGTGGTTCCGGATAAATCGCTTTGGCGGCGTGCTGCTTCTCCTATGGGGTGTGGCGGTTGGAATTACGGGAGGCGTTGGGCTTGCGCTGGAGAGCAGCCAGTGGCAGAAGTTCTGCCTGATTTCTGCGGGTGTCGTTATTGGCGGACTGGTCTTGGTGACCATCGGCATTTATGCCTATGCAGCAAAAACAAAGAAGCACTAACCCGTGTGCCCCAGCTTACCGTCGCCTGCCGCCGGGTTTGCGATTGCTTTTGGAGCGGGTATGTGTTTTCTGATTACTCAACGCCATTGCCGCTGAGGGGCGGCGGTGGCTGAGTTCGGTCGATAGGCCGGTTTCCACATCATGAACTACCTAGAACGAGCAGACGCTAAGTTCGTCGCCCAAGCAGCCGACGATTACCAACGCCCCGCCACCATCGAACATCTTTCCGGCGTGCGCCGCACGACTTGGTGGGTGGCAATACTGAGCACGGTGAGCTTCCTCATCATCTTTTTTTTGGGTGCCTTTCATCCCACTTTTGGTGCGGTCGGCGGAGCCATCGGTATTGGATTCATCACCATGAGTCAATGGGTGAACCTGATGAAGGTCGAGTCGGATTTGAGACTGCTCAAGGTGGTGGAAATGTTGAGGAGATAGAGTTTATGGACCATCAGCGGCTCAACCAGCGCGCCCCAGCGCCCCGCCGCCATGCTGCGCTGCCTGATGCTGGCTGGCAATCGGGACGTGCTATTTACGGTCCGCCATGCCCCCGTGCGCGTTACGATAATCTCGACGCTTGCCATCCAGGGCACGGCGGATACACTGCTTTAGGTTAGACCCGAAAACACATGCCTATGAAAAAGAAAGGAGATAATCTTGAACTACATTAAAGTAATGCTTCGATCCCACCTGGTTCTGGCCGTAGGTTGCATTGGCCTGTTGTGGCTCGCCCAAGCAGTCGAGGCCGTCTCGAACCCGTCGGTTCCCATGGTCATTCAGGATGGCTTCACGATCTGGGCTAAAAGCGGGGCGCTTTTTGCCTTCGAGGCGTGGCAGAAAGGGGGATTTCTGGAGGACAGCCGAAAAGTGGCGTCCCAGTCCAGCTATTTCCGACGGCTTGATCAAGCCATTGGAAACTACAAATCCTACGATCTGGTTGAAAGCAAAGGGATCGGTCCGAGTTCCCAAATCCTTTACTTTGCGGTGAATTTCGAACGAGGTGCCCTCTATGCGAGGTTCCTGGTCTATCGCACTGAAAAGGCTTGGGTGGTGCAGGATATGGATTTCAGCACGAAACCCGAAGCGGTTATGCCGTGGGTGGCCTTTCAGGGGGTCAGCTATGCCGAATAGGACATCGTGGAATTGGCAAACTGGAGACGGTGGGTTGCACGGCTTCCCGAGGGA
>JADGRT010000300.1 GCA_017880715.1 Verrucomicrobiia bacterium
GTGATTTGGGGAGCCTTGCACGGCCTTGGCCTGGCGGCCACGTATGAATTGGAGCGGTCCGCCTTTTACCGCAAGCGGGTGCCCACGCTGCTCAAGCAGGCGGCGGTGTTTGGCTTCGTATGCTTCACCTGGATATTCTTCCGCGCCAATTCGCTGCCCGAGGCGCTGTTGATTGTCCGCCGCATCTTCACCGCGGCCTGGCAGGATCCGCAAATCCCCGCGTTAATGCTTCTGCTGGTGGCCCTGGTCTGGCTCTACCAGATCGTATGCGAGTCGAAATTGCGGGAGGCTCTGAAGCCGGGCTTCGTCCGCGTGGGTCTCGCGGTTTTGATGGTGCTCTACCTTTGCCTGGCTTCGACCGGCGGCGGTGCGTTTGTTTATTTCCAATTTTGAGAGCTGGTATGAATCAAAAAACAGTGGATGGATTAACGCAGAGGCCCAACGCGGCGAAGCCGCAACCAAGGGAGCGCGGACATTCTTGTCCGCCTCGAACGGATGGATGCCCCCGAAGCGGACAAGAATGTCCGCGCTCCGGCAAAATCCTCGCGGAATTGTGCGATTCTCGGGTATTGCACTGCAAAGACGCTAAGACGCAAAGAGTTGTAGAAGCTGATGCGTCCACCAGTTGGGTGACTACCAAGTCGATCCACTTTCAATTCCATCTGTCTCTACTTTGCGCCTTTGCATCTCTGCGCCTTTGCGTTAACTGCCGGTTTTAGGATGAAAACGATCGAACCCACACCAACTGCTCCAGGAGTCGATGCGCCCTTTGGAACGAATGAGGTGCGGTTGAACGCCCGGCATTGGATCGCCGTGCTGGTAATCGTGGGCTTGGTGATGCTGCTGACACCCCGGTTTTGGGAACGGATCGAGCGATTCGAGACCGGCCCCGACTATCGCCTGCCCTACCAACTCAGCAAAGACTACTGGCTCTACGGCCGGCGGCTGCGCCAGGTGGCCGAGCCGGGCCGGATCGTGGTGCTCGGCGATTCGGTGGTCTGGGGCGAATACGTTTTGCCAGAGGGCACGCTTTCGCATTTCCTGAATCGGGAAGTAGGGGCAACAAACCGCTTCGTCAATGGCGGGGTAAACGGCTTTTTCCCGCTCGCCTTGGAGGGATTGATCAAGTACTACGGCCAGTCGCTGCGCCACCAGCAGGTGCTCGTTCAGTGCAACGTCCTGTGGATGACCAGCCCCAAAGCCGACCTGAGCACCGACAAGGAAGAGCCGTTTAACCACGCGCGGCTGGTGCCGCAGTTTTCCCCGCGCATTCCCTGTTACAAGGCGAACGCCAATGAGCGGCTGAGCGCCATCGTGGAGCGCGAGGTATCTTTCCTGGGGTGGGTGGGTCATTTACAGAATACCTATTTTGGACAGCAGAGCCTCCCGAATTGGACGCTGGCGGATGACGGGCGCGACCCGCCGCGGTATCCCAACCTCTATAGAAATCCCCTGGCCCAGATCACGCTGGTGGTTCCGTCCGCTCCTCCCGAGGATCCTCAGCGCGGTCCGCAAAGCCCGCGCCACAAACCGTGGTCCGAGGACGGCAAGGGCACGACTCAATTCGAATGGGTCGATCCCGGCGCGTCACTTCAGTGGCACGCCTTCCAGCGGGTGATGCTAACGCTGAAGGAACGCGACAACGATGCGCTGGTGGTTCTGGGTCCCTTCAACGAACACCTGATGGCTCCGGAGAACCGGGCGGCGTATCGGAAAATCAACGATCGGATCACCGAGTGGCTGTCGCAGAATCAAATACCCTGGGTGGCGCCGGAGACGCTGCCCAGCGCGCTTTACGCCGACGCCAGCCATCCGCTGACCGAAGGTTATGAGTTGCTGGCCAAACGGATCTGTGGAAATGAGAGCTTCCAAAAGTGGCTGAAACCGTGATAAACCCAGCCAAAGATAATTGAAATTTAGACCGCGGATATTCTGTCTGTTCTCGATTAATTAACTGATGACCAAATCGATTTTCCCAACGCACCACCGCTCAATCCCTCGGTGCGCTCCTGAAATCCGCGCGCGACATCATGCGCAAGACGTGGGGAAAGACTGAAGGCGAGATGAAAGTCTAAAAGCTAAATTGAAATGAGCGAAAAACCACTGGATTTGAAGCCGGGCACGAAGGCCTTTGCGTTGCGGGTCAAGGGCAGACTTGCCCGGTGGCCTATGGATTGGCGCAGTTCCGGCCTTACAGGCCTTGGGTATTGTTTGGTTTTTTCGTTCCCTGGGCCTCCGCTCCGCGTCAGCCCAGGCTTTAACATCTCGGGCTTTCAGCCCGCCAATTGGTCAGGGCCGAAGGCCCGAAATGTAACCGCCCGGGCCGGAGCGAATCCTGCGAGCGCAAGCCATTGTCTCGCATTCGCGGGCAACCGGCCCGCCATTCTCTCAGGGCCGAAGGCCCGAAATGTGATAGCCCGGGCTGGAGTGCGTCCGACGCACGAAGGCCCGGGTAAACGGTCCCCACAAATCATCCAAGCCCTGTAAGGGCGTTACTCCCATGTCCCAATCCCTCGCCAACATTGTCGTCCACCTTGTGTTCAGTACTAAGGAGAGACGTCCGCTGCTCCGCGACGAAGAACGCGGCCAACTTCACGCCTATATCACCGGCATCCTCAAGAACCACGACTCTCCCCTGATCGAAATCAATTCCATCCGCGACCATATCCACATCCTGTTCGCCCAATCCAAGAATCACGCACCGGCGAAGATCGTCGAGCAGGTGAAGAGTTCGTCATCGGGCTGGATCAAGGCGCAGCACGCGTGTTATACCGATTTCGCGTGGCAGACCGGTTACGGCGAGTTCAGCGTCAGTCCGATGCACGTCGCGGCCGTGCGGGGATACATCCGCAACCAGGCGGAACACCACAAACAAGAGGATTTTCAGACGGAGTATCGCCGGTTTTGCGAGAAGAACGACAAACCATTGGAGGAACGATATGCGTGGGATTGAAATTCATGTCGGGAATCGTGGGGTTCGGTTTGTGCCGCCCTTGCAGGGCTGGAAAACTATGATTTTGGACGTTTTCCTGGGGCTCCGCGCTACGCGCTTCACCCCAGGCTATCACATTGCGGGCTTTCAGCCTTTGCCTTTAGGTATTAGCCAGGAAACTACGTATTAAACTAGTGACATGTTTATAGAAACCGCCCACCCAAACCAAACCAAGCTCCGGAGGAGCGACATGTTTATAGAAACCGCCCACCCAAACCAAACCAAGCTCCGGAGGAGCGACATGCCGCCCCGCTGGGGCTTGAAACCATCTCGCATGGTCGTGGGCTATAACCATGCCGCGCCTACGGCGCTGGACGCGTTGCAGACGGGAATTGATTTTATGCGATCTATGCGTTTTATTGCGGCAAAACTGGTTTTACTAGAACGAACGCACTGCCTCCTGCTTCTGATGATTATGCAATCACTAGCTTGCCCGAAAGTGGCCAACGGCGAAACCAACCGAATAGCGGCTGGGACGGGTTTCGTTTACGGTGACATCTATCTCAAACACCACACCGGTGAGGGGCACCCGGAACGGCCCGCGCGCCTGACGGCCATCGTGACGCGGCTGAAACAGACCGGACTGCTTTCCGAACTGGTTGCGATTAAACCCACGGCCGCTGCTCCGGAATGGCTTGTCACCGTTCACACCCCGGCCTACGTCGAGCGGGTTCGAAAGATCTGCCAGACCGGCGCCGGTTTCGTGGATTCGGGGGATACGCCGGTTTCGCCGGAATCCTACGAGGTGGCGCTCGCGGCGGTCGGGGGTGTGCTGGCCGCAGTCGATGCCGTGATGGCAGGCAAGGTGAGAAATGCCTTCTGTGCGGTGCGCCCCCCGGGCCACCATGCGCTGAAGGACAAAGGCATGGGCTTCTGCCTGTTCAACAACGTCGCCATCGCCGCCCGGTATATCCAGAAGCAGCACAAGCTGGCCAAGGTGTTGATCGTGGACTGGGACGTGCATCACGGCAATGGCACCCAGGCCATTTTCTACGACGACCCCTCGGTGTTCTACTTCTCGGTTCACGCGTCTCCCTTCTATCCTGGCACCGGTGGCGTGGAGGAAAAAGGCGAGGGCAAGGGCCTGGGTTTTACCCTCAACGTGCCGCTGCCGGCGGGCAGCGGGGACGCGGAATATCGGAAGGCGTTCGTGGAGAAGCTCAAACCGGCCGCGGCCGCTTTCAAGCCGGACTTCGTGCTGATCTCGGCGGGTTTTGACGCCGCTCAGAACGATCTCCTGGGCCCCATGAAGGTCACCCCGGAGGGATACGCGGTGCTCACGCGCATCGTCAAAGGAATCGCCGAGCAGTCGGGCCAGGGCCGGCTCGTTTCCGTCCTCGAAGGAGGCTACCAAGGGGAAGCGCTGGCCGCGTCCGTGGAGGCGCACCTGCGTGGGCTGAAGGAATAGACGGAGCCACGGTATTCGGCGCCGGATCGCGCTGCCGTGCCAGGCAGGACGCCCCCC
>JADGRT010000032.1 GCA_017880715.1 Verrucomicrobiia bacterium
ATTGGCGCGCCAATACTGGAGCATTGAAAATGGCACCCATTACCCGCTGGATGTCAGCGCGGGCGAAGACCGTTGTCGCGTTCGCCATCCCATCGCGGCCACCGTTCTGGGCCTTCTGCGTCGCGCCGTGCAAGGAGAAGCGCGGGCCTGGATGCGCCGCCAACCACGCGCCCGGGATCGCACGTGTCCCACCTTCCTGGCCAAAATGGGCCGCCGTCCCGGGAACGTCATCCGCTTGATCACGTCTCCTGCCTGACTTTAGAGCAGCCCTGAGCGGCTCGCGGCCGTGAGCGTTTTTAGCTGTATCCAGGGGTGCTTTGTGTCACGCTGCGGGTCGATCTATGCGATACGCGCCCATCGAGCCCAAATTATTTGTCCAAAATCGCGAGCGGCTTAAGAAGCTTATGCTCAAGAACTCGCTGGCGGTGGTGAATGCCAACGATGTCCTGCCCACCAACGCCGACGGCAGCATGGCGCTGCAAGCCAACGCGGACCTTTTTTATCTTGCCGGCATTGAGCAAGAGGAAACGATTCTCCTGCTGTATCCGGAGGCCGATGACGAGAAGCTGAGGGAGGTCTTATTCCTGCGCGAACCCACGGAGCACCTGGAAACGTGGGAAGGGCACAAGCTCACCCAGGAGGAGGCCCGGCGGCGCACGGGCATTCGGAATATTCAATGGCTTCCCGAGTTTCCCCGGCTGTTCCACCGGCTGATGTGCGAGTGCGAGCACGTCTATCTGAACGCCAACGAACACAAGCGGGCCGTGGTCGAGGTGGAGACGCGGGACGCGCGATTCGCGGCCGATTGCCAGCGGCGCTACCCGCTGCATTCGTACCAGAGGCTGGCGCGGTTGCTGCATGCGTTGCGCGTCGTCAAGTCGGAACCGGAGCTGGAACGGATCCAGACGGCCTGCGAATTAACGGGGCGCGGTTTTCGCCGGGTGGCTCGATTTGTGAAGCCCGGGGTAACCGAGACCGAAGTCGAGGCGGAGTTCGCTCATGAATTCATTCGCCGGCGCGGCGGTTTCGCCTACCTGCCGATTATTGCCACCGGCGTTAACGCCTGCGCCTTGCACTACCTTGATAACTCGGCGTTATGTCGTCCGGGGCAATTGCTGCTACTGGATGTGGCGGCGGCCTATGCCAACTACCACTCCGATCTGACCCGCACCCTACCCGTGAACGGCCGGTTCACCCGTCGCCAAAAGCAGATCTATAATGCCGTTTTGCGGGTTTTCCGCCAAAGCGTGCAAGGTCTGGTCCCCGGCAAACGCCACAAGGATTGGCAGCAAGAAGCGGAACAACTGATCGAAAAGGAGTTGGTCGATCTGGGCTTGCTCAACCGGCGTGAAATTAAACGACAGGATCCCGATCATCCGGCGTTCAAAAAGTACTTCATGCACGGCGTCGGCCATCCCATCGGCCTGGACGTCCACGATGTGGGCTTCACCACCGAGCCCATGCAGCCGGGCTGGGTCATGACCTGTGAGCCGGCGATTTACGTGAAGGAGGAGGGGATGGCGGTGCGCCTCGAGAACACCATTCTGGTCACCGAAAACGGCCCGGTGGATTTAATGGCGCATATTCCGATCGAGGCGGAGGAGATTGAGGAGTTGATGCGGCGGTGAAAGATGAAAAAACTGAAACAAAACGTTTTCGCCGCGGTTATGTCTATAATGAATAACAAAATAACGCCAAATAAAGGCCGGCCAGGGCCGGTCGGCGTGAGAAGCATGAAAACGACCGATCGAATTTTGCCTCCGGCGGTTCGTCAGCGAGGCCGGGGAGGGTTCACGCTGATCGAGTTGCTGGTAGTCATGGGCATCATCGCGTTGCTGGCTGCCATGCTCATGCCGTCCTTGGCCAGAGCCAAGGCTAAGGCCAACCAGATCAAGTGCTTAAACAATCTCCGGCAACTGGGTTTGTCGTTGACGATGTACGCCTCCGACCACAACGACGAGTATCCGCCACGCCGCATGCAGCCCGACGCCTGGCCGCAGAAGCTGAAACCCTATTTCCGAGACTGGCTGATTATCAGGTGCCCGAGCGACCGGTTTGGCGTGGTCGGCTTCTTCGCCGATGATTCAAACCCCAAACGAAGTTTTCTCATCAACGGGTTCAATGACTTCTTTCAGGATAGCCTATCCAAAAAGGAGTACGCTTTGCATAAGCGTTGGCAATGGCCGCATGGCATGAGAGAGTCGCAAATCCCCCGGCCTTCGGAAACCATCACCTTCGGCGAAAAACTAACCGGTTCGCCGCACGTCCACATGGATGTCGATCAGGGCAATCGCGGCAACGATTTCGAGGAGATCGAGCATGCGCGGCACGGGCGCGGATCCAACTTTGTCTTCGCTGACTGTAGCGTGAGATTGTTGACCAAAAATCAGGAGCTTTATCCGGAAAACCTTTGGTGCATTATCGATACCTTCCGGTATCCACCCGGTCCGCCCAAGTGAGAAAGCTCGCCTGCCAGATCGAGCGTGCGGTGCCTGCGCCTCGCCGTGAAGCGCGGGCATTCTGGTTGGGTCTGGAGCTGGAGGTTCCGGCCGACCAGCATGTCGGCGTTCCTGTCTCCCGCCGGCTCATGATCCCCGTGCGCGACCACGAAAGACTGGCCTTCCTTCCACAAACCCATCAAACTGTCTCCATGGCAAGGCCTTCACCTGCTGCGGCTGGTCTTACGCTCGCGTTGATGTTGGGGCTGCTGGCTCCGACGCCGTGGCCGCCGTTGTCGGCTGCGGCCGCCTCGGCTGCCGGCCCCGTGCGCGTGGTCATCAACGAAATAATGTATCACCCGCCCGATGAGCGGGACGATCTGCAGTTCGTCGAGTTGATCAATTACGATACCAACCGGGTCAACCTTTCGGGATGGGTTTTGACAAACGGGATTGCCTTTGCCTTTCCGCGCCAGACCGAGCTTCCGGCGGGTGGTTGCGTGGTGGTTTGCCGCGACATCATGGCGTTCAAATCGTATTACGGCGATAAACTGAACTTGGCGGGGGCTTTTACGGGCAAGCTGAGTCATAAGGGGGGACCGCTGAAGCTAATCGATCCCCAGGGCCAAGTCGTGGATGCGGTTCCTTACAGCGATCGGAAGCCTTGGCCGCTCGGGCCCGATGGCTATGGCGCCTCGCTGGAGCGCATTTGCCCGATGGCGCCGGGCGACGATCCGGACAATTGGACGTCCTCCGAAGTCAAACCCAGCGCTCACCTGGTTGGAACGCCAGGCCGACCGAACGCCGCTTTTTCGGCGCTACCTCCGCCCCGAGTCGCCGAGGTGACATTCGGCAAACCCGAACCGGACAAACCCATCGCGGTCACGGCGACGGCGGCCGACGATGCGGGGGTTGCATCCGTGGCGCTCGTTTGGGGTGCGTGGGCGGGCGAGGGCGCCATCTCCTGGACTGAAACTCCCATGACCCGCCAATCGGGAGACGCGCGTCGAGGGGTTTATTCGGGTACGATCCCAGCCCAGCCGGAAGGACGGCTGATTCGGTTTGCGATTCACGCAAAAAATGCGGCGGGTGTCGAGCGGATCCACCCTTCGAAAACCGAACCGCGGCCGACGTTTTCCTGCGGCACCTTTGTTAACACCAACGAGGCCCGGATAGCGTTCCTGAAACTCTTGACTCCGGGCGGCATCAGGCCCGGTTCGACCGGCAATCCTCGGCTTCCCCATCGCGCCCGGGTGGTCGTGGGCGACGATTCGCAACATCCGACGGAACCGATGTCGTCATGGGCCAGCGCGGCAGTTTATCAACTGCCGGGGGAGAACGAAACCCAGGTTTTTGACTATCTGCAAGTCCGCCCGCGCCGGGGCGGTCTGAAGGTTCACTTCCACAAGGACCAACCGTTGGGCGAATTGACGTCGATCGACATGCTGTTCAAAGGAAAGCCCCGCTATGTGCTCAGCGAGGTGCTGGCCCAGGAGTTATACCGCCGGGCAGGCATTCCCGCGCCGATGACCCAGCAGGTGCGGTTATGGCTGGGGCAGCGATTGCTCGGCTATTACCTGGTGGTTGAACATCCCAATAATAAATCTTTCCTTCGGCGGCATGGGCGGGATCCGGATGGCAATGTTTACAAATTGGCCTGGTACGGCAATGGGCTTATTGGCCAGCACGAGAAACAAAACAATCCCCTGAGCGGACACGACGACCTGGTTCAGGTGGTCGAGAACCTGAACCGGCTGTCGGGGGCCGCGCAGTGGGACTTCATTCAGCAGCATTTTAATGTCGATGAAATGATCAACTACTGCGCCGTCAGCATGTGCATTCAGAACTGGGACGGGTTCTGGAACAATTACTTCGCTTATCACGATCTTCGCCCGGGCGGCAAATGGGAGGTTTACCCATGGGATGAAGACAAGACCTGGGGCGATTATGACGGGTCATCGCCCAATTATGATTGGTATGAAATGCCGTTAACCTTTGGGATGAACGGAGCCAAGGTGGTGGGGAATCGTTTTTTTGGCGAAGGACCTTTTGGCGGCGCCTCGTGGTGGCGTCCCCCCGGCCATTTTTACGGTCCACTCCTGGCCAACCCGGAATTTCGCCGCCGTTTTCTCGATCGCCTGCGCGAGATGTGCGACACGCTCTTCACGCCCGAAACCATGGGGCCGATCATTCGCGCGCTGGAACAACGGCTCGAACCGGAGGTGACCGTTCGCGCCCAATGCCAGCGGCAGAATCCGGCGGCCGCCCTCGACGAGTTTCGGCGTGACATCCAGTCCTTTCATAACCAGGTTATTAATCGCCGGAAGTTTATTTTGAATCAATTGGACGCTCAAAAACCATAGTGCTTATGCCCAACAATCTCCTCGGAAATCAAGACGCATCGATAGCGCTGCCCGTTCTCGCCGGCAACCTGATCCTGGCGGCGGTGCTGTCGCTCATCCTGTCCGTGGCGTATGTCCGGTTCGGACGCGCCTTATCGAATCGCCGCCGTTTCGCGCAGAACTTCCTGCTGCTGGCGGTAACGACGACCCTGATCATCAGCATCGTCAAATCGTCAGTGGCGCTTTCCCTGGGGTTGGTGGGCGCGCTCTCGATCGTGCGGTTCCGGGCGGCGATCAAGGAGCCGGAGGAATTGGTTTTCTTGTTTCTGGCGATCAGCGTGGGCTTGGGTTTGGGCGCCGGTCAGACCTGGGTTACCCTCGTGGCCTTCGGCGTTATTCTCGGAATCATCACGATTCAACACCTGTTCCGTCGCAAAACGATCGCTTCCAATCTCTTCCTGACGATCAGCGGCCCCGCCGCGGCCAACCTGACGCCGACCCAGATCGAAAAGGTGTTGCAGGAACATGGGGTTGCCGGACTCCAGCGATATGACGCCACCCCGGACGCGGTCGAAGCCACCTTTCGAGTGGTGTTCCCGGATACCGCGCGTTTGGATCAATGCCAGCAGCGCCTGCGAGAGCTGGGGGAGGGCATCCGCGTCAGTTACGTTGCCGAACGAGAGCTGGGCGATTAACCGAATCCGAACCCGTCCCGGAAACACCCTGGCCGATGAAGGCTGAACTTCCACCCATCATCAAGACCGGCGCGGTGACCGCCATTCGCTACGAGCGAAAGTGGGTGCCAGCGGGTTTTTCCCTGGCCGAGGTCCTGGCCATGGTGCGCCGTCACCCAGCCGCTTTTCGGCCGGCCTTTCCCGAGCGCCAGGTCAACAACATCTATTTGGATACGCCCGAGTTGAGCCATTACCTCGACCATATTGCCGGCGCCAGCGAACGCCTGAAGGTGCGCCTGCGCTGGTACGGCGAGTTTTCGACCTCCGCTCCGGAGGTGGTTCTGGAACTCAAGCGGAAACGCGGCTGGGCCAGTTGGAAGGAATCTTTTTCGCTGCCGGGCATTCGCCTGGAGGACGCGCTGAGTCGCGCCCGTCTGCCGGGCGGATGGAACGTGAGCTGCCTTCCCGAATTGCTCCGCCTGCGTCTGCGATCCCTGTGGCCGGCCGTGGCCAACCAGTATCGCCGCCACTACTTTCAAACGCCCGCTGGCGGCATCCGATTAACCGTGGATTCACACCTGGGCTTTTTCGGCTTCGACACTCCGAACCATGGTTTGCGCCGTTTGAACCATCAGGGGCCAGCGATGGTGGTTGAACTCAAGTACCATGACGCCCAGGCCGACGAGGCCGTCGAGATCGTCAATCGTTTTCCTTTCCGCCTGTGCCGCTGCTCGAAATACGTGCTCGGCATCCAGCAGCTTGATGGCCGCTGACGCCATTATGCCGGCGTCAGGTTCTGGTAATGCGCCCGGTTCACGCAATCAGCGAAGTTGCGCGCCGCCGCAGTGACGGTGAGGATCCTTTCTTTCATAAAATCAGCTTAAGTTAAGCCATGGTACGGACGATATAACCGCCGGATTTCTCGTCGGGTTCGAGTTTGAGCAGGCCGCGTTTCTGCGCTTCGAGCAGCAAATCGTTGAATGAACGGAAACCATAAGCCCGTTCGTTGAAGCCGGGATTGCGGCGCTTGAGGGCCTGCTTGATCATGGAACCCCAGATGTCTTCATCCTCCTCGCGTTCCTCGGTGATGGCTTCGAATGTTTTAAGAACCAGGTCGAAGGCGTCCGCCAGGGCCGGGCCTTGGGCGTCTTCTTTTTCAGCCTTGACGAGGGTGGTGGCGGGAGTGGCGGAGGTTGTGGCGGAGGTTGTGGCGGAGGGTGTGGCGGAGGGTGTGGCGGAGGGTGTGGCGGGTGTGGCGACGGCGGGTGAGACGGAGGTTGCGGAGGGAGTGGTCGCGCGGCGCGGCCGGGTCTTGACTGCGTACACGCGCACCAGGTCGTCGTAATACAGGAACTGGTCGCAATTGTTGATGAACAGGTTGGAGGTGGAGTTCTTAACCCCCACGCCAATCACCGTTTTGGCGTTCTCCCGCAATTTGCTGACGAGCGGCGAGAAATCGGAGTCGCCACTGAGGATGACAAAGGTATCCACGTGGCCCTTCGTATAGCAAAGATCCAAGGCATCGACCACCATGCGGATGTCGGCCGAGTTTTTGCCCGACTGGCGCAAATGGGGTATCTCGATGAGTTCGAAGGCGGCCTCATGCAAATCCCGTTTGAACTCCTTGTAGCGGTCGAAGTCGCAGTAGGCCTTCTTGACGACGATATGCCCCTTGAGCAGGAGTCGTTCGAGCACTTTTTGGATGTCGAAGCGGGGGTAATGGGCATCGTGGGCTCCCAGGGCGATGTTTTCCAGATCGAGAAACACCGCCATGGTCGCGTTGGCGTTAAGGGCGCTCATAATAATATTGGATACTCTAGCGCGGCCATCCTGGATCGCGCCGGCAAAAAAGGAAAGAAAATGCGACGCGCTGGCACGCCGGCTATTCGTCCCCGGGAAGGTCATCGATTCGCGAGTGAAAAAAACTTTCAAAAAGAACTTGCATTTTTCCATCATGCGACCATTTTTCAGCCAAGTTAGATAACTTGTCGAATTCAAGGCATGAAGGTCATCAGGTGAGCGTTTTTGTTCAGTGATGATTCGAAACCCGATCGTCGGGGATAGTCCGAGAAGAGCAGTGAATCTAAACGAAACATCAGCATGAGCACTAAATTATACGTTGGGAATCTATCCTATAATGTTACCGAGAACAGTCTGCAAGATCTTTTTGCGAAGCATGGTCCGGTCGCCGAGGTCAATCTGTTGCAGGATCGCATGACCGGCAAACCCCGCGGCTTCGGCTTTGTGACGATGGCCACCGAGGAAGGCGCCAAGGCTGCCATCGCGGCGCTCAACGGCCAGGACCTGGATGGCCGGGCCTTGACGGTTAACGAGGCTCGTCCGCGCGAAGAGCGGCCTTCTTTTGGCGGCGGCGGCGGCGGCGGCGGTTCCCATGGCGGCGGCGGTTCCCGCTACTAAGCCAGCCAGGACTGTGGCGGCAGGTTTTACCCAGGACCCGGTTCAACCGGGTCCTTTTTTTTCCTGTTTTCGCCACGCGCGCTCGTTTTTCCGGGTTTCGGCGCGCAGCAGTTCCTCGGCGCACCAGCCCTGTTTCTGCGCCTGTTCCACCAGCGCAAAGAGCTGCTTGGCCAACTTGGCTTGGGTTGGTTTCCGCGAAGTTGTCGGGCCGGTTTCCGGCGGTATCAATCCGGCTTTCCGCGCTTTTTTAACGAACTTTTCCGCGCGCATCAGGGCGGGCAGATGTCTGGGAACGCCATCCAGGGCGGAAGGCCTGGCATGGCGGGTCCCCGCTTTCTCGGCGCGCTTGATCCGATCCCATTGGGCCCAGACGGCAGCGATCGAGCGGGCCTGGGAATCGCCGAACACATGCGGATGGCGCCGGATCAGTTTATCGACCAAATGCCGGGCAACCTGCTCGAAGTCAAACGCTCCGCGCTCGCGTGCCAACTGACAATGAAACACGACTTGGAGGAGCATATCTCCCAATTCCTCCGCCATTTCGCCATCATCCCGGGCCTCGATGGCGTCCAACAATTCATAGACTTCCTCGACCGCGTGAAGCCGGATGGATCGATGCGTTTGTTGGCGGTCCCACGAACATCCTCCCGGCGCCCGCAGCCGGGCCATCACCCGTAACAGGTCGTCCATCGCCCGCGGTGTGCTGGGCCGGTTTTTGAACGCGCTCATAGGGAGGTTACAGGATGACCAGATTGTCCCGGTGGATCACCTCGATTCGCGGGAGTTGTTTCTGTTTGATTAAATCCGAATTAAAATCGCTGATGCCCCGGGCGAACTCCGTGCCATCCGGGTCGCAGATTCGCACCACATCGCCCGCGGCGAAATCGCCTTCGCAACCTGCAATGCCGGGCGGCAGCAGACTTTTGCCCTGGTCGCGCAGGGCCCGTTTGGCGCCCTCGTCCACCACCAGCGTTCCTTTGGGATGATGGAAAAAGGCAATCCACCGTTTGCGGCCTTTCAAGCGGTTGGGTTGGGGTACGAAGAGCGTGCCTTCGTTTTGCCCTTCCACAATTTTGGCCAACACCTGCTGCTTCTTGCCGGACGCAATAACCAAGGGGATGCCCGACCGGATCGCCATTTTGGCGGCTTGAACTTTGGTGGCCATGCCGCCCACGGCGGTGGCGCTTGCGGTGCCTCCGGCCATGCCTTCGAGCGTTTCATCGACCCGTTCGATCAGCGCCAAGGTTTTGGCATTGGCCTTTCCGAAGTTCTCGATGACGCCATCCACGGTGGTCAGGATTACGAGCAAATCCGCCGGCAGCAGACAAGCGACCAGGGCCGAAAGCTGGTCGTTGTCGCCAAATCTCAGTTCGGTGCAGGAGACCGCGTCGTTTTCATTGATGATGGGAACCACGCCATGCTGGAGAATCGACAACAAGGTGTTGCGGGCGTTGAGATGGCGATCATGGTGTTCCAGATCGTCATGGGTCAGCAAAACCTGGGCGACATGCAGGTTGAATTGCGCGAATAGTTGCTCGTAAAGGGCCATCAACCGGCACTGGCCGATCGCGGCGCAGGTTTGCAACTCCGCCAAATCCGCGGGCCGTTTGGACATTTCCAGCACGCCCATGCCCGCGCCCACGGCGCCCGAGGTCACCAGAACAATTTCCCGGCCAGCCTGGCGTTGCGCCGCCACTTGGGCGACCAACTGTCCCATCTGAACCGGATCCGGATGTTTTTGGCTGTCGGTGATGACACCGGTGCCCAATTTAACCACGATGCGCGTGATATTCTTCAACAGCTCATGACGCATAAGGACCAGTTCGTATCAAAGGCTGTCCTGGGTGTCGAGCAGGGATCGAAGCCCGGTGAAACGTGAAACGTGAAGGGAGAAGCGTGAAGGGCGGGTTATGGTTTCAAGGGATTCCAGACACGGGCGAAGCCGAAGCTCTCGAAATCTTTGACATTGGCCGTGGCGAACTCGGTTACGCCGTGGTGACGCAGGGTGAGAGCCAGGCGGGCGTCAATGATGCGCCTAAATGCGAAGTCCTGCCGGGCGGCCAGCCTCCAAACCTCGGGCATGACCGGGGCAGACTCGACCAAAAGCCAGCTCTGGTGGTCCCGAAATCGATCACACCACGACACCGCCATGGCGGCGTCCAGCGGCCTGGAAAAAATCCTGGGGTTGCGCAGCTTGAGGTAGAGTTCCACCAGCATCAATTCGCAGACAACGACATCATCCCGGCTGGCGAGGGTCTCGATAAACTGGCGCGAGGCGGCGTGCTGCGGCATCGAGGAGTTGGCCGCATAGACCGCTAGGTTGGTGTCGAAGGAGATCATGCCGGCGCTCCGTCATCGTGGCTCAACATCGTCCAGTCTTCCTCGGGAGCCAGCGGCAGGCCCATAGGGACTGGCTCGGGCAGTAGCCATTCCCGGTTGGACTGCCGGTGCGGTGGGTTCACCCGGGTCATGTATTCGAGTCCGCGCCGGACGATTTCGGCGAAGGACCACTCCTTAGCCGCAGCGATCTGTTTGGCCCGGTGAAACAGTTCGTCGGGAATCTGCACTTGCGTCTTAATCATAGTGGCAAAATGCCATGATGGTAAAAATATGTCAAGGGACGGTGGTTTCCGGTAATGTCATCGGGCCGTGACTAAATCACGGATCGGCGACGTCTAACACCGCAATGTCCGAAGCTTCGACGGTTACGGCACGCGTGGTCGCCGGCGGGAAATTTTTCCGGCTGGGCGGCCAGAAGTTTTACGTGCGCGGCGTCACCTTCGGACCTTTTCCGCCCAACAGCTACGGCGAGCCTTTCCCATCGCCGGAACAGACGGTCCGCGATTTTGTCCAACTCCGCGACCTGGGAGCAAACGTGCTGCGGGTTTATTATGTGCCGCCCTTGTGGTTTCTGGAACTGGCGCGGTCTCAGGGTCTTTATTTGCTGGTCGATGTGCCCTGGGCCAAGCATCGCTGCTTCCTGGAATCGGCCCGAACCCGGGCCGCGGCCCGCGAAGCCGTGCGGGAAGCCGCTAAAACCTGCGCCCGCCACCCGGCCGTCTTTGCCATCAGCGTTGTCAACGAGATCCCCGCCGACCTGGTCCGGTGGAGCGGGGCTCAAGCGGTGGCGGATTTCATTGACGAGTTGGTGGGGGAGGTCAAAGCGGTCGCGCCGGAATGCCTCTGCACCTTCGGAAATTTCCCGCCGACCGAATTTTTGCGTCCGAAAGAAATCGATTTCCTTACCTTCAACGTTTATTTGCATCAGCGCCGGCCATTCGAGAATTACCTGTCCCGGTTGCAGATGATTGCCGACGCCAAGCCGTTGTTGCTGGGTGAAATGGGCATCGATTCACTGCGCGAAGGCGAAGACCGGCAGACGGAAATCCTCTCCTGGCAGCTCGAAAGCGCCTTTCGCGGCGGCGTCGCCGGGGCCATCGTGTTCGGTTTTACCGACGATTGGTTCGCCAACCAGCAACGGGTGACCGACTGGGCCTTCGGATTGACGACGCGGGAGCGCGCACCCAAGCCGGCCTTTGCCGCGGTGCAAAAGCAATTCCAGACGGCGCCGTTTTTCCCGCTGCAGCGTTATCCGAAAGTGTCCGTGGTTATTGCCTGCTACAATGGCGACCGCACGCTCAAAACCTGCCTGGATTCGCTGAGCCGGCTGAATTATCCCGATTACGAAGTCATCCTGGTCGATGACGGTTCCACCGACGACACGCCACTCACGGCAGTTCTCTACCCGCAGGTCCGCTTCGTCCGTCATACCCGCAATTTGGGCTTGTCGATGGCGCGCAATACGGGCATCAGCGCCGCCCAGGGAGAAATCGTCGCGTTTACCGACGCCGATTGCCGGGCAGATGAAGACTGGCTGAGGTACCTGGTTGGCGACCTTTTGCGCAGCCGGTTTGCGGCCATTGGCGGGCCGAATCTCCTGCCGCCGGAAGATTCGCTGGTGGCCACGGTCGTCATGGCCTCCCCGGGAGGGCCGGCTCATGTGATGTTGACCGACCGGGAAGCCGAGCACATCCCGGGTTGCAACATGGCGTTCTACAAGTGGGTGCTGGAGGAAGTGGGCCTCTTCGATCCCATTTTCAAGCAGGCGGGCGACGATGTGGATTTATGCTGGCGTTTGCAGGAGCGCGGTTACCAGATTGGGTTCAGTCCGGCTGGTTTTGTCTGGCACTATCGGCGCTCCACGGTGAGGCATTACCTGGATCAGCAACGGGGCTATGGCGACGCCGAGGCGTTGCTGGTGCATAAACATCCCGAGTATTTCAATTGGTTCGGCGGCGGTCTATGGCAGGGACGCATCTACTCGCCCGCCAAGATTGCGCCGGTTTTTCGTCGTCCGCGCATCTACCACGGCCTGTTTGGCAGCGGCATGTTTCAATCGCTCTACGCGGGCAAGCCGACGCTGGACCTGCTGCTATTCACCAGCCTCGAGTATCACATCCTGGTCACGCTGCCGCTGGTTTTAGTGGCCATCAGCTTCCATTTCATGGCGCCGCTGGCCCTGACCAGCCTGCTGGTTTCGTTGCTGGTTTGCGCCACCGCCGCGATCCAGGCCGAACTGCCCAAAGACAAAACCCGGCTCTGGTCGCGTCCGATGGTGGCTCTGCTATTCCTCCTCCAACCCTTGTTCCGGGGTCTGGCGCGCTATCACGGCCGGCTGACGCTGCGTCCCCGCCCGCTGGCATCGCGGGAAACCATGGACACGCTCACCCGGAAGGGACAGGGCCAGCGGTTTGATGAAGTCCACTACTGGGCCGAGCCGCCGATGGACCGCGTCCGGTTTTTAACGGGCATCATGCAGCATTTGGAAGAGGAAGAGTGGCCCTACCGAACCGATGTCGGCTGGAACGATTTCGATGTCGAACTGGTGGGAGGGCGGTGGATTCGGCTTTACCTGACCACGGTGCACGATGGGAAGAACACCGTTCGCTGCCGCTTGAAACCGGCCTGGACCTTGCCTGCCCAAATTGCCTTTGTCCTCATGTTTGCCCTGGAGATGACGGTGGCGGGGGTTTTCAGTTCCGGCCGTTCCTGGCTTTGGCTGATGCTGCTCAGTTTGCCGATCCTAGCGTGGTGGTGGTTGCGGCGCCAACAACGCCACCTGCAACGCATTTTCGCCGTGTTTCTGGACGAAGTCGCTGCCACCTTGCATTTGACCCGAATCCCGCAGACCATCACGGAGCAAGCCACGTCCGTCGAACCCGAAGCAAGAGGCGAAACATGAAGCCATACCTCGATCTGCTAAAGCACATTCTTGACACCGGAGTAACCCGGGGAGATCGCACCCAAACGGGCACCAAAAGCATTTTTGGGGCGCAATTACGCTTTAACCTGGCGGAAGGCTTTCCCCTCGTGACCACGAAAAAAGTCTTCTTTCGAGGCATCATCTATGAACTCCTCTGGTTTTTGTCCGGAGACACCAACATCAAATATCTCACGGATAACAAAGTTCACATCTGGGATGCCTGGGCCGACGAAGACGGCAGCCTGGGGCCCATCTACGGCGCCCAGTGGCGGCAGTGGGAAACCGCTGGCGGCAAGCGGATAGATCAAATAACCCAGGTGATTGAGCAGCTAAAAACCAACGCCAATTCTCGCCGGCACATCGTCAGCGCCTGGAACCCGGCCGTGCTGCCCGATGAGCGCATCAGCCCGCAAGAGAATGTGCGGGCCGGACGCGCGGCCTTAGCCTCGTGCCACGCGCTGTTCCAATTCTACGTGGCCGAGGGAAGGCTGTCCTGCCTGCTCTATCAAAGAAGCTCCGATTGCGCGGTGGGGCAGGTCTTCAACATCGCCCAGTACGCGCTGCTCACGCACATGGTGGCGCAACAGTGCGAGCTCGAGCCGGGCGAATTCATTTGGACGGGCGGCGATTGTCATATCTACCTCAACCAAATGGACGGGGTGGGCGAACAATTACGGCGCGAGCCGCGTCCGCTTCCCCGGTTAATCCTTCAACGCAAGCCAGCCTCGATTTTCGAATACCGGTTCGAAGATTTTCAATTGGTGGGTTACGATCCTCACCCTCCCATCAAATTCCAGGTGGCGGTGTGAGTTGGGGTTACAAGTCATCGAGATAGACAACACGTCCTGAAAGCAAGCGTGCATTATAACCGCCGCAACCACACATCAATGTATCTTTGGTTCCAATAAACAGGCAACCACCCAGTCCGTCTGCCATTAAATTTTCACCTGCCGGAAGCAGCTCGGAAAGGTTAGGAAGAAGTCCACCATCATACCAGT
>JADGRT010000301.1 GCA_017880715.1 Verrucomicrobiia bacterium
CATGAGCTTCGCAGGTTCCAGGATTCGCGGGTTTACCCTGGTCGAGATCATGGTGGTGGTCGGCATCATGGCCATGGTGTTGGGCATTGGGTTGCCGGCGTTTTTTTATGGTTTCAAGAAAGATCCCATGCGCCAGGGGGTGGATGATGTCATTGCCGCCTGCAACAGCGCTCGCGCCCAGGCGATTCTGGCGGGGGTGACCGCTGAGTTGCGCATCAGTCCTTTGAACAAACAATTCAGCGTGGCCCTGGCGCCGCCGGCGGGGTCCACCGGATTTGGATCCAGAGCCGTGAGTACGGCGGGTTCAGTCGAATCGGCGGAAGAAGGACGGGGCGCCTTTTCAGCCCGGTTGCCGGATGAGTTGGTGGTGGAAATGCTGGACGTCAATTTGCGCGAATGCAAAGACGAAGAGGAGGCCCGGGTCCGGTTTTATCCGAACGGCACGTGCGATTCGCTGACCGTGGTATTGCAGTGGCGGATGCAGCAATGGCGCAAGATTTCGGTTGACATGGTCACGGGGAGGGCGGAGATGGAGGTGATTCGATGAAACTGCGAAGCGTCATCGACGACCCCTCATGGGTGGCGGAACCCGTGCTTCAGTTCGCCGTCCAGCCTTGGGCGATTCCGGCCCGACAGAAATCCAGGACGGCGTTTACGCTGGTGGAAGTCATGATTGCCATGGGCATCTTTTTTATGGCGATCTTCACCGTCCTGGACCTCATGTCGCGAAATCTCGGAGCGGCGCGTTCGCTTAAACAAACCCCGGTGGATTTCACCGAAGTCGTTTACGATTTGGTGCTGACCAATCGGTTGCAGGAAGTGTCCGAATCCGGCGACCTGGGCGAGCAGTATCCGGACGTGACCTGGAGCCGCGACATTTATTTGATTTCCACCAACGGCCTGTTTCAGGTTGATGTCACCGTTTTTCAGCCTGGGGCGGGAGGAATTGTCGAACACAAGATGAGCCTGCTCCTCTACCGTCCCGACTCTCCTATGCGGCCCGGGGGAGGTCCTCGATGAATTTGCCTTTCCCAACCGTCAAGACCGGTGCGGGGCTCCCGAGTGGGCGGTGGTCGCGTGGGGGGCGGCCGGGCATGCGCTGCGGATTCACCCTGCTGGAAATACTGGTGGCGATTGCCATTTTCACGGCCGTTCTGGTGGCCATTTATGCAAGTTGGAGTTCGGTCATTCATGGCACCCGAGTGGGGCTTACGGCCGCGGCGGAGGCGCAACGAACCCGCATGGCGATGCGAACGTTGACCGATGCCCTCATGTCAGCGGAAATGTTCAACGCTAACGCGCGTTATTATTCTTTCATCGCCGATACCAGTTCCGATTTTGCCTATCTGAGCATGGCATCGTGTTTGTCCAAGTCGTTTGTGGGAAGCGGATTGTTTGGAGACATGGTGGTTCGGAGAGTCACCTTCTCCGTCGAACCGGGTACCAATTCGGATTATCAACTAGTCATGTATCAGCAACCGTTGCTCGTGGAAACCAACGTGAATGAGCAATTGGGTCCCCTGGTGCTGGCCAGGGACATCAGTCTGTTCACCTTGGAGTTTTGGGATATCCGGACCAACGGATGGACCACGGAATGGCTCTACACCAACCAGTTGCCCAAAATGGTGCGGGTTTCCCTGGGTTATGGCCGGCAAAACAGGTTTTACAACCGCCCCGTGGAAATCCAAAGCCAGGTCGTGTTGCTCTCCGCCATGTCCGTGCCTCGGGAGTACCAAATGTTGCGAGCCGGACCGGGCGCGGGAGTTCCAGTGGTTACGAACAGGCAAGGCGGTGTCGGTGGACAAGGAGCCGATCCAGCTCGAGGGCAGGGCACAGAAGTGATGCAACCCGGCCGCGGTGGCCCAGGCGTTTTCCCTCCCAATCGAGGTGGCCCATGAGCATCCAGCATCCCAGAGCCGAACGTGGCATAGCGTTAATCATTGTGATGGTGGTCATTCTGGCTTTGGGCGTGCTGGCCGGCGGTTTTGCCTATGCCATGAAGGTGGAGATGAAGCTGGCTCGCAACCACCGGGACGAGGCGCAGATGGAATGGCTGGGACGATCGGGTGTGGAACTCGCCCGGTATGTGGTGGGGCAGCAACTCTTGATCAGCGGCCAGCCTTATGATGCCATGAATCAGAAGTGGGCCGGCGGTCAGGGCGAAACGAATATACTCCTGGCCGACATATCCCTGGACAATGTCGAACTCGGGCCAGGCCAGTTCAGCGTCAAAATTGTGGACCAGGAACGGAAATGGAATATCAATACCGCTGATACCATCATCCTGCAAAAGGCCTTCGCTCTGATCACGGGCGATGCCATGGAGAGCTCCGTGCCCATCGATTCCATTATGGACTGGCGCGATTTGGATGAGAATCCGCATCTGAGCGGGGCGGAAAGCGATTATTACCTGGGACTCGATCCGCCGTACGCGTGCAAAAACGGTCCCCTGGACGACCTCTCCGAGCTGCTGTTGATCAAGGGCGTCACTCCCGAATTGTACTGGGGCGGGGTGGGAAGCAATGAACTCAACCGCGTGGCTTCGGTCAATCGGGCGCCGCCTCAGTCCGGTTCCCTGGGTTTTCTGAATCAAACGGTGTTTCAGGGTGGACTGGTGGATCTTTTTACTACGATTTCAAGCGGTTTGATCAACATCAATACCGCCTCCGCGCCGGTGCTGCAGATGATTCCGGGGATCAACGAAAGCGCCGCGCAGCAGATTGTTCAAATGCGGGCGGGGCCCGACGGCGTGGAGGGCAACGAGGATGACACGCCCTTCCGCAATCCCGGCGAGCTGGTCAATGTGCCGGGGATGAACTACCAGGCGGTCGGCCAGTTAGGGCGGTTCTGCGCCACCCGCAGCACCACCTTCGAAGTGACGGTGACCGCGCAGATCGGCGACTATCGGCGCGAGTTCGTGGCGCTCCTGCGCCGAAACAGCCCGCGGGATGTTCAGGTTCTATTTTTTCACTGGAAATAAAACCTGACTTTCTTGGATTATGTTAATAATAACATAACATGCCAAAACAACTTTCATTCGCCGGCCCCTCGCTGGTGTTCGTGACCGGCACGGATACGAGTGTTGGAAAAACAACATTGACATGTATACTATTATGTTACTTAATTCATAGTGGTGTACGGGTGGCGGCGGTGAAGCCGCTCTGCTCGGGAGGACGGGGGGATGCGCAATTGCTGGCCCGTCTGCAAAACGAGAAATGGCCTCTGGAATTGGTGAATCCATTTTGGTTTGCGGCGCCCCTGGCTCCCGGGGTGGCAGCGCGGCAGGAGGGCAGACGCATTCGGCTGGCTCAGGTGCAGAGATACTTGGCACGGATGCAGGCGTCTTGCGACTGTCTGCTAGTGGAGGGGGCCGGAGGGCTGTTAACCCCTTTGGGAGAGGGTTTTAACCTTGCCGACCTGATAGTAGATATGGATGGAGCGGCAATAATTGTGGCCGCAAATCGTTTGGGCGCGATTAATCACACCCTTTTAACCGTCAGTTATTTGCGGCATCTAGGGATTAAGAAAATCAAGGTGGTCTTGATGGAACTCTGCCGTAAAAACATGGTATCCCATAGTAACTCATTGATACTGAGCGAATTGCTTACAACAACGCCGGTTTTTTCAGTTCCATTTCTGGGATCGAGAGCGAGCGAATTGGCCGTCTTAAAAAAGAATGCAAAAAAAAATCAGAAAACTCTTGCACGAATTCTCAGGATCGATAGATTGTAGCCATCGGTTGCGGCTATACAGCCGGTGGCCGAGAAACTGAAAGAAAACAAAAAAAAGTTTTGACAGTTTCGGCGGTGAAGATAGATTCACTGTGCTTTTTAACGGACGACTGAGCGGGCCGATTAAAGACGTAGGATCGGCGCTCGGGGTTTTTGTCCCCTTATGGGGAAAGCTTTAACCGGTTTAGGCCGGTATGCTCATTGAAAATTGAATTGTGCGATAAGTTGGAGCCCTCGAAGATCATTCGAGAAATCGAATGGACTTTGAGATTTAATCAAAATCCGCTGAGATGGAGTCATCTTGGCAGAATCAACTAGTGTTTTTAACGGAGAGTTTGATTCTGGCTCAGAACGAACGCTGGCGGCGTGGATAAGACATGCAAGTCGAACGCTAATCGCGAGGTAGCAATATTTCGTGGTTGGAGTGGCGCAAGGGTGCGTAACACGTGGGTAATTTGCCGTGAAGTTGGGGATAACTCGCTGAAAGGTGAGCTAATACCGAATGTGACTGTTGGAAGGCATCTTTTGACAGTTGAAGTTGGGGACCGCAAGGCCTGACGCTTCACGATAAGCCCGCGGCCTATCAGCTAGTTGGTGAGGTAACGGCCCACCAAGGCTAAGACGGGTAGCTGGTCTGAGAGGACGACCAGCCACACTGGAACTGAGACACGGTCCAGACACCTACGGGTGGCAGCAGTCGAGAATTT
>JADGRT010000302.1 GCA_017880715.1 Verrucomicrobiia bacterium
ACTCAGCCCCCCGCAACCAAAGGCTGATTCGAGGACGATCTGACTGCTTGCAGGGTCCGGCTGGATGAAAGCCAACCAGAACCGTGAGGCCATCCTAAGCGGGCGAGAAGCCCGCGCGCCTGTTCGGAGCGCGGACATTCTTGTCCGCCTCTTCGTTCTGGTCAACGCCCAAGCGGACAGGAATGTCCGCGCTCCGAAAAAAGTGAGTTGCACCGCGTGATTTCGTCAATTTTTCTTGACCCGATTTCGGCGGCAGGTAAGGCTTAGCGCCATTGAATGAAAGAATATCCCACCACAGATATCCGTAGTTTTGCCATCGTCGGTCATGCTTCTTCCGGAAAAACCATGCTGAGCGAAGCCATGCTGGCGTGCAGCGGTGTAATCAACCGCCTGGGCAGCGTCCCCCATGGCACCACCGTGTCGGATTACCACGAGGCCGAGCAGAAACGCCAGATTTCCATTCAAACCTCCCTGTTGCACGTAGAATGGCAGGGCAAAAAATTCAATATCATCGACACCCCGGGATACGTGGATTTCATCAGTGAAAGCCTGGGCGCGCTGCGCGTCAGCGATTTTGCCGTCGTGGTGGTGCGTGCCAACCAGGGTGTGGCAATCGGCACCCTGAAAGTCTGGGATTATGCCACGCGGTTCGGCCTGCCTAAGATTCTTGTTCTAAACGCCTTCGATCAACCCGAAATCTCCTACGACAAGGCTATCACCCAGGTTAAAGATAAATTCGGCGACAAGGTCCTGCCCTTTACCGTCCCCGTCAATGTCGGCCCGGGCTTCAATCAGGTGCTCGATGTCCTCAACCTCAAAATCCTGACTTTTCAGACTGACGGCAGCGGAAAGTCCCAGGCCTCCGACCCAACCGGCGAATGGCAGGAGAAAGCCCGTCAACTCCACCAGGACTTGGTGGAACGGGTGGCTGAATCGGACGATGCCTTGCTGGAGAAGTTTTTTGAACGGGGCAGCCTATCCGAGGCCGAGTTGCAGGCCCACGTCCACCGGGCCGTGATGCAGCGGGCGATCATCCCCCTCTTCTGCACCTCCGGTACGAGCAACGTGGGCGTCAGCCCGTTATTGGATTTCATCGCAACCTATGGACCCGCCCCGGTGGACCATCCCGAGGCCGAAGGCAAAGATGCCGATGGCAATAAAGTGGAGGTCCAGTTGACCAACCCCGATCCGGTGCTGTTCATCTTCAAGACGATCAGCGAGGCGCATGTCGGCGATCTCTCGTTCTTCCGGGTTTTGTCCGGTGGCGCCGAGATGGGCATCGATCTCTTGAACAGCACCAGCAATGTCAGCGAACGCATCGGCCAAATCTTCACGCTGAACGGGAAGAACCGCGTAGCCGCCACCCGCCTGCAAGCGGGCGACATCGGCGCGGTCGTCAAATTGAAGAACACGCACACCGGCGACACCCTCTGCAGCGCCAAACATGTCGTCGTCCTGCCGAAGTTGCAATATCCCAAGCCCAACATCCATGCCGCGCTTCACATGAAGGTCAAGGGCGAGGAGGAAAAAATCGCCATGGGCTTGTCCGCCTTGCACCAGGAAGATCCCACCTTCATCTATCACGTGGATGGCGAACTCCATCAGACGGTCATTTCCGGGCAGGGCGACCTGCATCTGGAAGTGATTTCCGACCGGCTGAAGAAGCGTTACAAAGTCGATTTCGATCTGATTGAACCCAAAGTCGCCTTCCGCGAAACCATCAAAGCCAAGGCCGAATCCAAATACCGCCATAAAAAACAGACCGGCGGCGCCGGCCAGTTCGCCGAAGTCTGGATGCGCATCGAACCCCGCGCGCGCAATTCCGGCGTGGAATTTGTCCAGACCCTCAGCGGGCAAAACGTGGACCGCGCCTTCGTGCCGTCCGTGGAAAAAGGCGTCCTGTCCGCCTGCAAGGAGGGGGTGGTGGCCGGCTACCGGATCGTCGATATTAAAATCGACTTCTACGACGGCAAGATGCACCCGGTGGACTCGAAGGATATCGCGTTTCAAATCGCCGGCAAACAGGCGTTTCGCGAATCGTTCGTGCAGGCCCGGCCTTGCTTGCTCGAACCCATCCACACGGTGGAAATCCGCATCCCCGAGGAATGCATGGGCAACGTGATCGGCGACCTCTCCAGCCGTCGCGGGAAAATTCTGGGCCTGGAAGCCGAAGCCGGTTTCCAGATTGTCAAAGCGCAGGTCCCCGCCATGGAGCTTTATCATTACTCCAGCACCCTCCGATCGCTGACCGGCGGTCGCGGAGCCCACACCGAGGATTTCAGCCACTACGAGGAAATGCCGCGGGAACTCGAACAAAAGGTCATCGAGAAACACAAGCAGCCCGCGCCGGAATAGTCCTCGAATCCTGAAGTTTACCCTTAACCGCCGGGAGGCCGTGTTTCGGATCCCGGTGGCTGGGTTTAGTGATCCGGCTCACGCCGGATGCTACACGTAGCAGCCGACGTCAGTCGGCTCAAACATTTCGTGCCCAATCATCCCATCATCCGCCCTATCAGCACAGGCCGCTTGTCTGTGGGTGTCGCGCTCATCGCCGCGATGCTGTTCATGAAGGCGATCTCCACTTGGCCACCGTCAAAACGGCAGGTGACGGTGTCGTGGTGCGGAGTTTCGTAATACCGCAGCATCATTTCGAAAGTGTTCTCGTCCTTCCACGCGCCGCCGGTTGCGATCTTGAATGGCGTTCCGCTTCGGGGGGCGCCGCCAGAAATGAGTCGGGGCGGTGTTCCGGGGAGTGCGGTTTCGCCGCGTTGCCATCGCGCAATGCCGCACGCGATGGAATGCTCGTGTTGGCTGTCTCTCAACGTGAGGAGGCAGGCGTCCATGCGGAATGCGAACGAGGCGCTTTGAAGACCCAATTCATTGGCTTCGAGCTTGAAGACCTTTCCAGAAATGCGGCGGACCGTGGGCGAAGACGTCTGTCCGTTTGGCAATGTCAGCGCCAGTGAAACGAGCTTTTGGCGCAACTGAGCCAGTGATGATGGGTCGGCAGGCAGGGATTTTTCTTTCATCGCCGGCAAGAGATGTTTCCAGACCAGGTCCAATTGGCCCTGCATATCGCCGGATTCACTGGTGATGGCCATCACCGCATCCTGATCCGGCATGACAAGGGTGAACTGCCCGAAAGCGCCATCGCCGCGAAAGGCGTTATGCGTGGAGCGCCAGAACTGGTAGCCATAGCCCTGCAACCAATCGTTCTGATCGTTGGGGCGACTTGGTTTGGCAGGCACGGGTTGTTGGATCTTGAAGGTGGTTGCCTCCTCGATCCATTGGGCGGGCAACACCGGTCGGCCATTCCAAACGCCTTTTTGCAGGTATAACTGGCCGAACTTCGCCAGGCCTTCCGTTTGAATGCTCAACCCCCAGCCGCCGACGTTAATGCCGCGGGGACACGTTTCCCACGTCATGCCCTCGATGCCCAGCGGCTCGAACAACCGGGGCTTAAGGTAGTCGATGATCTTTTGTCCTGTGACATGCTGGACGATGGCCGACAGCATATACGTGGCGCCGCTGTTATACATGAACGCGCTCCCCGGCGGATGGGTAATGGGCGAGGCCAGAAAGGTTTTCACCCAGTTCTCCTCCGGCACCATGGCCGGCGTCGGTTCCTTCTCGTTGCCGACCGACATCGTCAGCAAATCCTTGACTCGCAAGGCGGCCAGGTTGTCGCTCACCTTATCGGGCAGGTCATTGGGAAAAAAGGACACGACCCGGTCATCCACCCGGAGCTTGCCTTCCGCCACGGCGAAACCCACCGCGGTGGACGTGAAGCTTTTGCTCATCGAATACATCGTATGATTGAACTCCGGGCGGTAGGGCGACCACCAGCCTTCAGCCACGACCCGGCCGTGACGGAGCATCATGAGACTGTGTTGTTCATATTTTTTTTGTTCGACCGCTTCCAGGAAGGCCAGAAGGCCGGCCGACGACACCCCTTGCGCTTCCGGGGTGCTGCGCGGGAGTCCGTTAGCACCCATCACCTGCTGGGTGGTTCGGCACCCGGGAACAAAGGTAAACAGTCCCAAGCCGGCGGCTCCGAATCCGAGATGTTTGATAAATGTTCTGCGATTCGATGTCATGCCGGCAGGATTCCGCGATTTCACACAAAAAACAAGCCTGAGAAGCGCCCATCTCCAACCATGGACTATTTGGAGCGTGCCAATCCCGGTGCCAGTGCTATCATCAGCCCATGATTCCCAGCGATGGCTCAGCCGAGGACGTTGGGGTGCGAGCGGGACGGTTTTGCTTCATGGCGTATGGATGGCATTGCTTCGTCAATGCCCTGATATCAATCGTGCGGGTGGAAACGCCGGGAAAAGTGGGAAGTGACGAAGCACTTCCCTCCAGGATGGAATGGCGATGGATGGCATTGCTTCGTCAATGCCCTGATATCAATCGTTGCGGGTGG
>JADGRT010000303.1 GCA_017880715.1 Verrucomicrobiia bacterium
CGCGAGGTTTTTCATGGTGGTTGTCATAATGCAGTTGCGGTTAAGTTTAGTGATGTCCGCAGGGCAACCTGCCGTGGGAAAGACAATGGGGTCGCATCTAAATATGTCATATGTTTAGACCCCATTGCCTTACCAGCCGGCTTTTTCCCCGTCTTGAGGCGCTGCGGTGGCTCAACCCGGATCAACGCACCCGCGCGGGCAAAACCCGGCAAAAAAGCCGCAAAATGAGCTTGCCTGCCGCCCGCGCAGGCCTACGCTCGTTGAAAATGAATACGGCGCAAAAGCAATTCTCCCTCTTCCCTAACCGGCGTCAGCCTTAAAAAGCAATTCCCTATCATTTGAGCACCTTTTTAACCATCATTTTGGCCGCGCTCACAGTTACAGTTGTCATCGGCTTGATCACGTTTTTTTCTGCCCATTGGTTCAGCCACATCGCGGTCCGCCCTGGGCGCGCGGGCAATGACGGCGTCAGTGCCGGCCTTCGCCCCGAATTGGTAGCCGCCAAAAGCTGGGCCAAGGACGGCGCCTGGAAAAAGGCCATTCAAATCGCCGAAGCGGAACTGGCCAAAGAGCCGTCCCATTACGAAGGCAATCTTCTCCTCGCCGAATGGCACGCCCAGTTAGGCCATTGGGAAAAAGCCCGGCCCGGACTTCATCGCATCCTTTCCAGCCCGGCGGCGACCGAGGCTCAAAAAGCCGTGGCCCGCCAGTGGCTTCTGGACCTTCATGCGTATGAGCTCCGAAGAGTGCATTAAGGATGGGTCAGAGGGGTTCCTAACAAATCCTCTTCCCGCCAGACGGCACGGTGGATGGCGGGTCGGTCCGTGTCGGACACATCTCCGAGCGGAGCAAGCTGACCAAGAACCCATCCGAAGCATCGCGGAAGCCATGATCGGAGGGCGGAGTTATACGACGCCCATTTATTATGGGGCTCCCAGAGCCCGCCCCTCCGAAACTCCGCCTGAGCGTCCCCAGACCGGAAGGTTGGCGGCGCTCTGCCGAGTCGCCGCTACGGGATTTTCAAGCGGAACCGGTTTTTGACAATCGTCGCCTTAAAAAATTCGCGCTGCCGGCTGCCTGCCGATCCATCATCATTTGGACACATCATCATTTGGACCTTGACACTTGGAAACAATATAGCGAAACCGTCGGGAAACAGTTTGGTTTTTTGCACCATGATCTCAACTCGCTCCCGAAGGCAGTTTTGCCTGATCCCGCTAATGGCCGTCCTTTTGGCGGGCGGCGCTGCCCGTGTGGCCAGCGCCCCGCTTATGAAAGTGCTTAATCGCGCCGAGCCGGGCCTCTCCTTGCTGTCCAACGGCGGTTTTGAAATCGGCAACGGGCCGAAGCTTTCCGATTGGCAGAGCGCGCCTCGAGGATACCGCCGCGCGCCCGGCGAGGGACGCCAGGGATCCTCGGCGCTGGCTTGCGAGAATCCGCAAGGGGACGGCTGGGCTGGCGCCAGCCAAACCATCCGGCTCGACCGCACCAACGCGGCGCCGCTGATCGTGCGCGGTTGGAGCCAGGCTGAAAACGTTGGCGGCAGCGCCGACACCGGCTATTCCTTGTATGCCGACCTGATATATGCCGACGGAACGACGCTCTGGGGTCAAACCGCCAACTTCGCCTGTGGCACCCACGATTGGCAGCAACGTTCGTTCATTATCCTCCCTGAAAAACCGGTCAAATCCGTCACCCTGCACTGCCTCTTTCGCGGTCATAGCGGGAATGCGTGGTTCGATGACGTCGCCGTCGAAGAAATCCAATCCCAAGCGGGCGCCGTTGTGTTCCAAGGCACCCCCTTGTCCGTCGAACCGGTTTCGGCACGGCCCAAGAGTCCGAGCCGTAAGTTCTCAACCCGAAACGGGCTGACGATGGTGTTGCGCGACAACACGGTTGCCTCGCTGCGGATCGCAGGAAAGGAATTGGCGGCTCGATCGCCTTCGGGGTTCATGGCGCGCGATGTCGCCGCTAATTCGGATTTCTTCGGCTTTTCCAGCAATGCTTGCCCGGAACTTGGACTCAAACTGCAGACCGAGTTCATCGCCCGATCCAATCACATCGTCGTCCAGGGCCGCATCTCCGACAATACCCGCAGGGACCGTGCGATCACCTTGGTTTTCGCCCTGCCCTTGGACGCCAATGGCTGGCGCTGGGGTGACGACATTCGTCGCGAGCGGACCATTGCGGGCCAGGGCGAATACGTCAACCAGACGGTTGTCCGCTGCGGTTCGACGGGCACGCTATCCCTGTATCCGCTGGCGGCCATCAATACGGATCACCTGGGACTGGCCATTGCCCTGGATCTGGCCAAACCCGCTCAGTACCGGTTGGGCTACCATGCCGGGACCAAGCAGTTGTTCGTAGCTTACGATTTCGGCCTGGCACCGGAAACCCAGAGCTTTCCCGGCAGTGCGGACTTTCGTTTTATCATTTACTCCTACAATCCAACCTGGGGCTTCCGATCGGCCTTCGATCAGTTCACCCACATTTTTCCCGAGTTCTTTTTGGTCCGCGCCAAAGATCAGGGCATTTGGATGCCCTTTACCGACATCCGCACGGTCGAGGGCTGGCAGGACTTCGGATTCAAATACCACGAAGGCAATAACAATGTCCCCTTCGACGATGCTCACGGCATTTTGAGCTTCCGCTATACGGAACCGATGACCTGGTGGATGCCGATGGATCAAAACCGCCCGCGCACCTTGACCGAAGCCTTAAAGGCCAGGGATGCGCTGGCCCAAAACTCCAAGGAACCAAATCAAACCATGGCCCGCATCGCTCAATTTGCCGCCATGCGCGACGAATCCGGCCAGCCTGCCCTGCTATTCCGCAACGAACCTTGGTGCCGGGGCGCGGTGTGGAGCCTGAACCCCAACCCTTATCTGGCGGTCCCACCCCTGCCCACCCCAGGCAATGTCGCGGTCCGCGACAATGCGGCCACGGCGCATTGGAATGACAAACTCAAAACGCAACTCTACGGCGCCGCCAGCCAAAGCCAACTCGATGGAGAATACCTGGACTCACTCGAAGGCTACGTGACGGCGGATCTTAACTTCGACCGGAATCATTTCCGCGCCACCACCGTCCCGCTGAGTTTTGACAGCGACACGAAAAAGCCGGCCTTGTTCAAGGGACTGGCCATCTTCGAATTCACCCGGTGGTTTTGTGACGATGTGCATCGGTTGGGCAAACTCACCTTTGCCAATTCGGTGCCGCATCAGTTTGCCTTTCTTTGTCCCTGGCTCGATGTCATGGGCAATGAAACTGACTGGCAACGCGAAGGTCAATACCGTCCGGCCGCCGATTCCCAAATGTGCCTGTGGCGAACGATGTCCGGACAAAAGCCTTACCTGTTGCTCATGAACACGGACTATAACGTCTTCACCTCGGACCGGGTGGAAAAGTACTTTCAGCGGTGTCTGTTCTACGGGATCTTCCCCAGCATGTTCAGCCACAACGCCGCGGACAACCCCTACTGGCAGAATCCGAAGTGGTATAACCGCGATCGCGCGCTGTTCAAAAAATACCAGCCCGTGATAAAACGCGTCGCCGAAAGCGGGTGGCAGCCCGTAACCGGCGCCCGATGCAGCCCCGCAAAAATCCAGATCGAGCGGTTTGGCCTCCCGGCTTCCGGTCCGGTTTATTTCACTGCATATAACGATACCACCGTATTTCAAACTGGAATTTTGTCGATCGATCCCTTGGTCCTGAAAGTCCCGGCTAAAGCCACCTTCACCGAACTGCTTTCCGGCAAATCCCTCGTCCGCCAAGGCGAAGGCTGGCCGCTATCCTTGCAGCCCGGGCAGGTCATGGTCGTTGAGGTGCGGCGTCCGTGAATCCGGGCGCGCGGGTGTCTCGCCCCCAACCGCAACCAAAGCAGGCGCGCCGAAAAAAGGCAATCGGGTCGCATCTAAATAGACGCGACCCCGTTGCCTTTTCCGACTGGCTCGCGGATTCAAGTCAGCCAGTGAGCCGCCGGTTTGGAAAGAAATTCTCCCAATGCGATTCCTTGCCCGCCAACCAGCAATTTGCGCTTGGGCTTGAATTGCCGGGCAAAGGCTTCCATGCCGGGGAGCGATTCGCGGTGACCTCCGCTTTTAACTTCAATCGCGACGATGGATTTGCCCTGTTGCAAAACGAAATCCACTTCCTGGTTTCGTTCGCGCCAGTAGCTGACGCTGATGTTGGTGCCCAAGCTGGAATTGAACAGGTGCGCGCCGACAGCGGATTCCACCACCCGTCCCCAATAATCGCCGTCCTGTCTGGCTTCCGCGAGTGAGCGGTGATCCTGGGCGCTCATCAAGGCGGTGTTCAGCACTTGCAGCTTGGGGCTGGAGCCGCGCTGACGCACCTGACCATGGGAATACTTGGTCAGGCCGATCAACATTCCAGCACCTTGCATCAGGTCGAGGTAATGGGC
>JADGRT010000304.1 GCA_017880715.1 Verrucomicrobiia bacterium
GGTATTGGCTCGTGGCGATGGCTGCGTAACGCTGCCAATGTTCCAGGGCGGTTTCGAGATGCCGAATGGCGGTATTCTTCCGATCGGTTGATCCGGTTCGATCGAACAAAGCCAGCTCGGTGGCTCCCAGGATTTTCTCCGAGTAGTAGTTGCCCAGGTGCGCCATGGCGCGCAGGTCGCCGAGGGTCAGCCGCAGTTCCTTATCCGCCGGTGGGTCGGGAAGTTGAGTTAGGATTTTGAGCGTGTTCTGCGCCTGGGTCTTCAGCGCGGCAGCCACATCGAGGGGAGTGATGCCATCCATGGGCTGGTTGGCCAGGAGCCGATCGCAATAGGTGCGCACATTGAGAATGCCGGCGCCGGGCATGGTCTGGCCTTCCATGAAATGCTTCACGGTGTACCAGCCCTGGTGCTTGGGATGGCTGAGGCAGGCTTCCGGGAACCACTTCAGATCGATGTCCCCCCAGAAAAATCGGGTAATCTGAGGAATGATTTTCGAGGCGGCCGAGGAGGCGGCATAGAGTTTTTCGCCTGGAACTTGGGGAAATCGAGCGGCCAGGGCTTTCTCGAAGAGCGCATCGGGCAGCTCGGGATCGAAGCTCAGCCTGCCCCAGATCATGAAGCTATACCACTGCTTGTTCAAGACCAGTTGCCGCGGCGCCTCCGGCTCGGTGCTGACGAACTCGCGTCCCCAAATGTAACCATCCGGGCCCATGTAATAGCCGGCCATCTGGTCCGGGCCAGGCAAGGCCTTGAGATAGGCGCGGGCATATTCCGGATCGCCCCAACGAAAGCTGTAGATATCGTCATTGCGCACGGTCATCCAGGTGCGCCGGCCGGCCGGCAGCTCCGCCAGGGTCTGCTTGGCGAAAGGCGGTGTGGGAGAGGAATACATGTGGGCGACGGAATACTTGTAGCTGAAATCGAAGACGTCGGGATACTCCTTCCACTCATCCATGATGGCTTTCATCCCCGTTTGGTGGAAGCGGTGAATCAGGCGGATGGAGCGTCCTGGCTGGAGCTTTTTCACGTCGCGGATCCCTTCGCCGTAGGTCTTCCAAAGCCATTTTTCATTGGACAAGTCGCCCTTGAGGTTTTGCATGTGTTCACCCGCGGTGATGCCAAAACCGGCCAGCAGCGGATAAGTCAATAGCGTTTCGCGAACGCTTTTGCGGAAATAGTCGATGGTGATGGGATTGTCCTGGGCCGAGGTGATGCCGTATTTGCCTTCGGCGCCCCAGGTAAAAATATTCCAGGTAAAAAGGTATATCTCGATGCCGCGGTCGCGGGCATATTGCATGACCTCCCGCCAGAATTGAATCTTCTGGGCCAGGGTCATCTTTTTGACGGTCTCCAGGTTGGCCAGATGCGACGGGCGGACCATATCCGAGCCCGAAAGGCTGTAGGTCGCATCGAACTTCACCGTGGTGCGCATGACATCAGCCAGCGCCACCTCCGGGTATTCCGGCACCTGAACGAGGGAGGGAAAGGGGTGAAGATTCCACAGCGAAAGCACGTTGAACCGGTGCCGCGCCATGGCATCGAGAAACTCACGCCAGAAATCCAGGCTCCACATTTCGGGAATGTTCTGCTGAGCGGCATCGCCGGCATCCGAATAGCTCGGGGTGCGAGCATCGAGCGGTATATTAAATTTGAGGCCACGGCGGGCGATAAAGGGTGCGTGCTCGGTGGCCTTGAGCTCGTCCAGCGTTCCGAATCGGATCGCTTCCGCGAGGTCCAAGCCACCGTACATGACGCCGCACGCATCGGCTCCGGTCACGACGAGGGTGTCCGGCCTGGGCCGCGACAATCGATAACTCTGTTCCGGTCCTTGACCCGAGACGTTCAGTGAAATTTGTTTTAATCCCTTCGGCGCGTGCGATTGCAGGGCTTGACGAATCTCCGCCGCCGCGAAGGCGGCGGGTGGCAGAACGGTATTGCCGGAGATAGGAATCGGTTCTTGCGCCAAGGCTTTTCCCTGGCTGAGGAGGCTGAACATCGCCACGCTGCCGGCAAAAATGATTTTATTCATGGGTAGCCTCCGAGCATAGACGTTGGTTGCAGGATATACAACTATCACTACAGCGACATTTTGTAGGCCGGCTGCCCCCAGCCGGCGCCGGGTCGGGGGACCCGGCCTACAACGACGGTTCATGGAAGCCCCACGGCTCACGAAGTGTCGCGGTAGTGCTATTCAAACGAGGCGAAGCCGCAGCCGCTTTTCAGGCTCAGCGTGGGTCGGCGGTTCGATCCTGGTCGGGGGACGAAGTTTTTAATGGCGGCGGAATGCCTTATAAGCCAGTCTGCGCGCGTGAACGGAAGCGGGAATCAACCTGGAAAAGGCGCCTGGAGCGCCCTGGCGCTGCTGCTCGGCATCAATCTTTTCAATTACATCGACCGCTACATTCTCGCGGCCGTCGAACCTGAAATCCGCAACTCCTTTTTCCGCCCGGATGACCCGGAGGCGATGGCCAAAACCGGCGCGCTCGCCACGGCGTTTCTGGTAAGCTACATGGTCACCGCGCCGGTGTTCGGCTGGCTCGCGGACCGGGTTTCGCGCTGGTGGTTGGTCGGTCTCAGCGTGGGGGTCTGGAGCCTGGCCAGCGCGGGCTCGGGTCTGGCGGCGACCTTTTCCATCCTGCTGATCACCCGGCTGTTTGTCGGCATCGGTGAGGCGGGCTACGGGCCGTCGGCGCCGACGATTATTTCCGATCATTTTCCGATTGCGGTCCGTGGGCGGATGATGGCCTTTTTTTACATGGCGATCCCGGTGGGGAGCGCGCTTGGCTATGCGTTCGGCGGGGTGATCAGCGCGCATTTTGGGAGCTGGCGCGTCCCATTTTACCTCGTGGCGCCGCCGGGCCTGGCGCTCGGGGCGCTCTGCCTGTTCATGCGCGAGCCGCGCAAGGTCGGGGCGAATGGATCGCAGCCCCGGAAGACGCGCGTCCGGTTGGCCGACTATCTGCGGCTGTTCAGGAATCGGTCGTACTTGCTGAACACGCTGGCGATGACCGCGATGACGTTTGCCATCGGCGGGTTGTCGTTCTGGATTCCGAGCTATATTTTTGAATACCGCCACCAGCCGGATCTCGCCCGGATCAACCTGATTTTCGGCGGCATCACCGTGGTGGCGGGATTTCTCGCGACGTTGCTGGGAGGCATCGTCGGCGACCGGCTCACGAAACGGTTTCCCGGCGCGTATTTCCTGGTGTCCGGCGTGGGAATGCTCTGCGCGTTTCCCTTCACGGTGGCGTTTCTCTACGCGCCCTTCCCGCTGGCTTGGGTGTTCGTTTTTCTCGCGGTTTTCTGCCTCTTCTTCAACATCGGGCCGTCGAACACCGCGCTCGCAAACGTCACGCATCCCTCGGTGCGCGCCATGGCGTTTGCGCTCAATATTTTCGTCATCCACGCCGCCGGCGATGCCCTTTCGCCGCCGCTCATCGGCTGGATCGCCGGCCGCTGGCAGATGAACGTTGCGTTTCTTCTGGTGGCCTCCGTGATGTTGATCGCCGGGGTGATCTGGCTGGCCGGGGTGAAATTCCTCGGGCCCGACACGGCGCGTGTGGCCAACAGCGAATGATCCTAATCTTTGACGCAACTAGGCAGAGTGAAGCCCGTTAAAGACGCTAAAAAGCGCTAAAATCAAGAAGCTGGAGATTGAAAATATTCTCCCCGCGAAAGCGTCAAAAGGGAATTCTTTTCTCATGACGGTGTGTGGGGCTGGGAAAAATGGGGTGACCAACGGGACTTGAACCCGCAACAGCCAGAACCACAATCTGGAGCTCTACCAATTGAGCTATGGCCACCACTCGGCACCCAAACTAAAGGCGTTTTTCGCCATCGTCAAGCCTCATCCCTGGATGCCACATCCGCCGGTCCCGTACTACTTCTCGGCTGCCAGCCCATCCCAAGTTTCGTGGTAGAGGGGACGCACCGCTTCATCGACGCCAAACGCGCGCGGCAAATGGAGTTCCTTGATCAGTTCGATGACGTCAGATTTGTCCTTGTGCCGACGGTTTGGGCTGTTCGACCAGCTATCGAGTTTGAGGGATATCAACTTCTCCAAAGAGACGAACCGCGGATCTTCCCAGACCTCATTCGGTTCAGGAAACGGCACTTTGCAGCCTGGTTTTAAAACTCGACCAGCGGGCAGGAAATTGATGAGAGCGCCATTTCGCTTGTCCTGCACGGTGTCCTCACAACCCTGGTATCGGATGAATGGGCCGGTCAGATCGGCGGTCAAAAACTCGACGGCTTCGAGGACATCAGGCACCACGATGTCGGCGTCGAGCGTCACGCGAAAATACCCATGCTCCTGCACCGCCAGTCCGCCGACGACCCAGTGCGGCACGTTGAAATCCGCAAGGATGGCAACGGCGCTGCGCAGCGTCTGCTCCAGACCGGAGGTGCCGGT
>JADGRT010000305.1 GCA_017880715.1 Verrucomicrobiia bacterium
TGGTTGAACTCCGGATAATAGCCGGCGGTGACCGAGGAAGAATTTGCCGCCGACAAACTGATGGAGTTGGTGTCTATGCCGGGCTGTCCCAGCAGCGGGTAGGCGCCGTTGACATTGTAGGTGCCGGGAAATAGTCCCGAAGCGCTGCTGTCAGCGGCGGTGGTGTCAGCGGTTTCTTCCAGACGGTAATAAGCGATCGGATGATCCGCCAGAATTGTGCTGGGATAATCCACCGCCCCCGCTAGGCGGACACTTGCCAATACCCACACCGCCGCGAACGGCAGCAGCGGCTTTTTCCACATGGTTAGTTTGCTGGTTAATTTCATAGACTCATGGATGGTTAAGGTTTTTGAGGTTTACGTCGCCACTTTAAAATGACGAGAACATCCTTTTGACGCCATCGCGGAGAAAGGAAAATGGGTTCCCGCCAGTGTTCATGCGGGGAGCTTGCACCTGATCGTTTTTACAGTCAATCAGCGATTTTAAGGCTTTTGGCTGGCTCTGGGCGAGGCTGAGGGCAGCCGCCCAGCCCACCCGGGCGGTTGGGCGCGTGGATTTCCGCCTAAAAAGATGCCGGAGAGGGTCACGACATGTCGCAACTCACTGGCCCAGCGTCCATTAGCCCTCGACCCAATAGCACGGATCTGTCCGCGAAGAGGGTGTTGGCGTGGTGTCTGTGTTCATCCCCGCCCCGAGCCGGCAATCATCCCGAAAACCGCGGCTTGACTCTGAAAACAACCAGGGGCAGGGTTCCCGTATGGACACCAGCGAGAATCAATTCTTCTTTCACCGCGACAGCGTCCAAAGAGAATTCTTATCATTGGGTTGGACACGGCGAATCGATAAGCTGCCATGGCCCGACCCAAAAAGGCCAGTCACCGCGCGGTGGTCGAAGACCCACATGATTGCCTGACTATGCAGTGCGCAGCCTGTTCCATTCTTTCAGCCGCTTTGGTTTGCGCTGGAGCGGCCGCCGCGGCAACGAACCCCTACTCTCTCAGTTACCGACCGGCTCCGCCCGACAATCCGCTCAAGGGCTTTTTCCCCTACGCCGGCACGTACACGACCTTCCCTCATAGCCTGGAGTGGGGTTATCTGCCGTTACGTTCCTTGATGACGGGGCCGACGAACTTTGACTGGACGGACCTTGACAAGTTGCTGGACGACATTGCGCAGCGCGGGCACCAAACGGTGTTTCGCATCTACTTGGATTATCCCTCAAAGCCAACGGGCATACCGCAGTATCTGCTGGATGCCGGTCTGGCCACACACGCTTACACTGACTACAGCAACAACGGCATCAGCGTGTCGCCCGATTACGAAAATACGCTGTTGCGGCAGGCGCTCCGGAATTTCATCGCCGCGCTCGGGGCGCGTTACGATGGCGATTCGCGCGTGGGCTTCATCACGGTCGGGTTGCTCGGTTTCTGGGGGGAATGGCACACCTATCCGCACGACGCTTGGTTCGCGCCAGTGTCCGTTCAAGACGAAGTGCTCACCGCCTATGAAAGGGCCTTTGGCAAAACCAAACTGCTGGTGCGCAAGCCGGCCGGCACCAATCCGGGCCCGCGCCGGATCGGTTATCATGACGATTCCTTTGCCTACCAAACGCTGGACCCGCCGGACTGGACCTTCCTCGGCGAGCTCAAGGCCGCTGGGGAAACCAACAAGTGGCGCACGCAACCGATGGGCGGCGAGGTGCGGCCGGAGGTCCAGCCCTGTATGTGGGACACCAACCAGCCCGCTTGCGTGCCCGTCGGCCAAGAGTATAGCACCTGCGTCAATCTGACCCACGCCTCGTGGATGTTGAACCATCGCGTCTTTGTCCCCGGCTTCACTGGCGCGCAGAAGGATCTGGCCCTGGCCGGCGCCCGGCGGTTGGGTTACGAGTTGTACGTCAGTAACGCGGAGTTGGCGGATGCCCGCCTGTCCGGGCCGCTGGCCGTGCGCTTGGAGCTTTGGAACACCGGTGTCGCGCCGTTTTATTACGACTGGCCCGTGCAACTCGGCGCCCTCGACAGCCACAACACACTCGTGCGGACGTGGACAACCCCCTGGAGGCTCTCTTCGGTCCTTCCCGCCGAGACCAATACGGTCTGGAGTTACACCGAAACCAATCACGGTTTGGCCATCGGCCTATACAAACTCGTGCTCTGCGTCCACAACCCGCTAACGAACGGCGCGCTGTTCCGCTTTGCCAACCAGACGCAAGATGCCAACCTCGCTGGCTGGCTCACGCTGGGACAAATCTCGGTGGTCTCGAATCTTGCCCGACCAAGGTTGAGCGGCAGCCGTGGACTTGCCGGCTTTGACCTCCAGGTCAGCAGCGCCGCACCGGGAGTTTGGGCTGTTGAGCAGACTTCCGATTTCGCCGTATGGACGCCGCTCGTGGCCACCAACACGAGTACGGCGGAATGGACGGTTACCGATGGGGTTTCATCCCCAGCGCGATTCTATCGTGTGGTGGGTCCGCCATGAGCACCCATGAATCAAGCCACACAACCAGGGGCAGGGAAAGACACTCCCACAGAATACCCTAAACCAATGAGGCTAAATAAGTATCCTATGAAAACAAAACCCATCGAACAGAAACGCACCCCACGACCCGGCCGCCTTTCGGTTTTGGCCGGTCTGGCGCTGATATCCGCGGCCAATGTCGTCATGGCTCAAGACTTAAACATCAACACCTTCGACTCCGACCTAAGCGGGATCGCTTGGGAGAATTGGAGGAGTTATGTCGCTGACCACACCGAAGTCTGGGATCCATCGCAGGACGCCGATGGTAACCCAAGCAGTGGATCGCTGTACGTCACGGTGAAATGGCCCCTGAATTCCGATCCCAATTGGAACAATGGTTGGAACGATGTGCAGGTTGCGTTTGGAAGCCCGGCCTTCGCCGCTGCTGATTATATAGAACTTGAGGCCTTTATCAAGATCGACGTCACCCACTCTTTTACCGCACTGGATGGGGGTTATGGGGTGGCGGGGCTTTATGTCAATGGTGGTTCGGGAGGCTGGCAGCAGGTGGAGGGCTACGCCAACCTGATTGCGACCAATGGCTGGCAGCGCATCCATGGCTTCCTGTCCGCGATTCCGGGCGGGACCTACGGTGAAGTTGTGGTTGGATTCATCTCCAACGGCGGAAGCAGCCTCACCAACACCGTCAGTTATTGGATTGACAATGTTAGACTCACGGCTCCGCCGGCGGTTAACACGAATCGGCCGGCGCTGAGCATTGCCAAAGCTCCCCCGACGGGTCTGACCTGCCTCGCCAGCGCGCCTAGCGACGCCTGGCAACGCCAAATGGTCCGAACCGTCAACAGCAGCTATTCTTGGAATACGGCTACGGCATCCTCAAACAAAACGACGTATTCCATGAACATTGCCGCCTTTCCAGCCGCGGCCTACAGCGGATTTGAGGCCATGATGTACCTTATTCCCGAATCAGGAATGCCCAGTGGTCCCGACGATGGTTCCGTCGATTGGGATTCGGCACAGGTAGCTTACTTTGTCATTACCGCGAACGCGGATGGCACCGGGAAGGCTAATTTTCGGTACAAGGTCAACGATCCGGGTGCCGAGCATTTTCTTAGCTGGACGGATTTTCCCTGCGCATCGGGACCCCTTGGAACGTGGAGTCTGGCCGTTAACAACAATACCAACCTGACCATCACGGCTCCCGACAACACGACTACGAACTTCACTATCCCGGCGGTTGATGTAGCCAACTTCCAGGATCCGTTGATTGCCTATTTTGGCGTCCGACCGACTGACGGCACGCGGATCGGACAGTCGGCCACCTTCAGCCGGATCAAGATCACAGGTGCGGCAGCCTCGATCGACGACAATTTTGTGTCCTCGGAACCGCCCTACGTCCTTAATCCCAGCAACTGGGTGAAGAAAGCCGCAAGTCCCCAAGGCGTAATCATCACCGCGCCGGATACAAAGTACTGGGTGTCCTGGCCCACGCCGGACACCGGCTTCACCAACCTCTATGCCACCGACGATCTCGCCAAACACCTGGGCAGTTCCCAGTGGTTGAGCCTCCCGACTGGCGCTACGGGTTGGGTCCAGGTGGGTGGCACCAGGCGTTTGGCCATTATCGACCAATCCACCTTGAACACCGCCTTTGGCTATCCGCCGACCAATTGCTTCTTTGGTCTCTGGCAAGTCAACCCTTAGCCCTCGAGTTGGCGAACTCGCCCGCGTAGCGCGAATTTTTACCAAGTCCGCGCTACGCAGTGAAAGATAATCCGAAGCTTATGCCAGCGTCGGGGCGATCTGGAGCGACCGTGCGCCGCACGCGCGAATAAAAAGCCCATAAATCGATTCAGTTCCCGGCAAAGAATCACCAAATCTTCAACGGTGGGTTCTCGCGGTTCTAATAATGAACTGCCGGATTTAGGATC
>JADGRT010000306.1 GCA_017880715.1 Verrucomicrobiia bacterium
AAAACCTGCACGATCCGGCGGGCGCCAGCCTTTTGCTGGTCAATATGATTGGCATCGCGTTGCTTGGCGTTTGGCTGGTGCAGCGAGAAAAACGTTTTCCGCCGCCGCCCGCGCCGCCTGCCTCGGCGCTGAATCTCGAATGGACCTTGAATCGCGGGGCCGCGGGGCCGATGGCTTGCGCCGGATTGATTTTGTTCACCGCCTTGATTCCGAATCTGCGCCGGCAAGGGCAGAGCCCCTCGGAGGGCGTGTTGCTCGGCCTGCGACCGCAGCCGGTTCATGGATTCCGAACCGCTCGCCTGTCCACGGAGCTGTGGGCTAAGGTGCTGCGTTTCGATACGGCCGAAGATCGAGATTTCGTTTCGAACGACGGATCGGACCTGGGGGTTTTTCATGCCACCTGGTTGGCGGGCAAGGTTTCGAATCAATTCGTGGGGCAGCATCTCCCCGCCATCTGCTTTCAAAATGCCGGCTGGTCGGTTACGGGACCGGCTTTCGTTCGCCCGCTGGAATTGCACGGACACGGGTACCCGGTGCTTTGGCAGGGGTTTCGGCATGGCCAGGAATCGGTGGTAGCCGGTTACCTCCACCTAGTGGACGGTCAGCCGCGGGTCTTTCGTCCAGGCGAGGCCGGCTTGTTTTCGTGGCGAACCCTGGTCTGGGACATTCGCCAGGGCAAACCGGCCGATCAGGAGGTGTTTATTTTTACGGTGGGGGGCAAAAACGGCCCGGAACACGCGTGGCAGGATATGATGGAGCTGCTTAAACAGCGCTATCCATGAACGTGTCGTCCCCTATCTTCTTCTTATTGCTCCACGCCCACCGGACCGGGGTTCATGACACCCATGCCCAAAACCAACAAGGCAATCAGACCGAAAAACAGGACTCCCGTGATCAATCGCTGGGTCGGAGTAACCTCGTAATATCGCCGTTCCTCATCGGTTTTGCGTCGGAACAACGACCACACTCGTGGCAGTGACATGATCAGGATCAGCAACAGGATGATGTTGAAATGGCTCACCAGCATCCCGGTCACCACGACCAGCCCCACCACCCAGAGCCAGGGTGACAAGGCCGTCACAATCCGGCCGCCGTCGAGAAAACCCAGCGGCGCCAGGTTGAACAGGTTCAAAAAATAACCCGTGTACGCCAATCCCCGGAACAGACCGTGGCCGGTCGCCATATAAATCGCATCGCAGACCGCGGCGCCCAGAGCGCCCAACAACGGTCCGCCCAGGCCCACCTGCGCCTCGATCCAGGCGTTGCGAGGCGCCTCCTTCAGGGCGATGAAAGCGCCCATGAACGGAATGAATACCGGAGCGCCGACCTTGAGCCCCACCCGCCGTGCCGCCACCAAATGACCGCACTCGTGGATAAAGATTAAGCCCACAAACCCCACGGCGAATTTCCATCCCCAAGCCATGGCATACACCCAGACCGTCGCCAGCATGGTGCCGCCGGTTTTCAGAATCGCGGGTAGAAACTTGAGCATCGGCACCACCAGAAACTTTAGTTTCGCAAAGAACTTGCCAAACAACAGCACGATGCCAGCCGCCGGCCCCAGATACTTTTTCGCTCCTTGCCAGGACGACGTCGTGGCCGGCTGGGGGATCACCGGGGGAATCGGCGGCGTCAGCAAGGGCGGCACACGGTTCTCGGAAACCGGGGTTTCTTGCCAATGGGACGGTCGCACGGATTCAGCCATACGCCGGGATAATCCCTCGACTAGCGCCCAACCGTCAACAGGCTTTTGATCGTGCCGCCGTCGAACCAGGGCTGCATCAAGTTCGTCAATCATAACGTAGCAGCCGACGTGAGTCGGCTCAAACTCTCGAATTTTGCGCGGCTTTTCGCATGCTCGGCGGAGAATAATGATCCGGCTCACGCCGGATGCTACGAAAAAAGGCGAGCTTGATGCAGCCCTGGCGCGGCTGGCCGAATCTGAATCGCGCATTGCAGATTACGAACCGGGGATTTATACTGGGCCCACGATGACCGAACAAGCTTTTCTGGCAGCGTTAACGGGACGAACCGACGATCTTCAACTTGCGGTCGAAGCTCTCCGCGCCACGGGCCAGCCCTTCTGCCTCATCGGCGGCTTGGCCGTAAACCACTATGTCGAGCCGGTCGTCACTCTCGACGCCGACTTTGCGATCACGGGCGCCGTCGGGCTTGTCAACGCGCTTCAAACGCGGGGATTTCAGGTGGAGTCCTTTCCTCATTCCATTAACGCCCGCCTGGAGGGCAGCCGTCTTCGACTGCAGATTACCGTCAACTCCCGCTACGGCGACTTCCCGGCGAGAGCGGTGGCCGGCCGCATTTTCGACGTCGATATGCCCGTGGCCAGCCTCACGGACTTGGTTCAGGGCAAACTCTGGGCCATGGCCGATCCGCGGCGCCGCGCCTCCAAACGCGCCAAGGACCGGGCCGATCTGATCCGCATTTGCGAGTCGCATCCGCAAATCATCCCCCAAATCCCACCCGGCCTGGTTGCCGAAGTGGACGACCTGCGTCAGACCGGTTGAAAAAGTTATGAAGCGGACAAGAATGACGGCGCTTTTTCCCTTAAAATGATTCGAACCGAAAATACAACTGGCCGGCGGCGACGTCTGGGCTGCGCGCCCGCAGTAACACTGGCGGTCTTCCTCTCGATGGGCACGCTGGCCGCGGCTCCCGCCAGGTTATTGGACCCGGAAGTGGACGCCTACAATATGCGGGTTGGCACGCAGACCTTTAGCGGTCTTTATCGGTTCACCGCCGAGAACCTGCTGGTCGAAACCGCCCGCGCGATCACGAACCTGGGCAGCGATACGATCAAGCTGACCTTGGGCGCGAATTTCGCCAGATCGTATCGCACGAACCTGCCGGCTAACGTGACCAACCTGTTGACGCTGGCGCGGGATGAACCCAATTGCCGCTATGTTTTGGACATGCCGTTCCGCCGCATCATTGCCTGGGCCTACCCATTCGCCAATTCGGACGCCCCGTTCCAGGACGGGAATTACACCCCTATCGAGCAGACCAACGACTACCGGGAGATGTATGACCTGACCCGCTATCTGCTGACCAACTACAACAACTCCGGCAAGACCTTTTACCTGGGTCATTGGGAGGGCGATGGCTATTTGATGGTGAAAAACTGGACCACCAATCCCAGCCCGGCCGTGGTTACGAACATGATCCGCTGGGAGATTAACCGCCAGCAGGCTGTGGATGACGCCAAGGCCGGCGCCGCCGGCAGCAATGTCAATGTCTTTTACTATCTGGAGGTCAATCGCGTTCGAGATGCGATGCTCAACGGCCCCGCCAATAATGTGCGGGTCGCCAACGCGGTCCTGCCTTACGTTACCAATCTCGATTTTGTCTCCTACTCCTCCTACGACGCGCAGAACCTCCCGGTCAGCGATCTATACGCCACGCTTCGCTACCTTGAAGCCCATACCCCGCCGCTTCTCCCCGCCAAGGCCGGCACGCTGCCGCATGCGCGCCTCTGGATTGGCGAGTACGGCTGGGGCGGCACGCAAACCCCGGCCCAGCAGGAACCGTCCACCCGTCTTTACATCCAGAGCCTGCTCAACTACCGCAACGCCCTTCCGTTCATTCTCTTCTGGGAAATCTACAACAATGAAACGAACCCCGACGGCTCATTGAAGAACTATTGCTTGATCGATGCCGCCAACCACCCAACTCCCTGCTTTGACCTGCACCAACGGTTCATCAACCATGCCCGCTGGGCGGCCGCCCGATTCAAGGAACTGAATGGCCGACTGCCCACCGACGGCGAATTTGCCTCGCTGGTTTCGCCGATATTAAATCAACCCCTGCCCGCACCGACCAACCTGTCGCTAACAAACATGGGCGCGACCATGGCCGGCAGTTCGTCGGCCACGTTATCCGGCTCGCTGACCCAAGGCATCTATGGGGAGGAAGGGGCGGCGGTAAGGGTTTATTACGGACGGCAGGACGGCGGAACCGTGCGCGGCGCATGGGAGCAGAGCATCTTGCTTGGCGTGAACTCCCATTTCAATCCGGTCACCTTCAACGCGGCAATCACGAACCTCGCGCCGGGCACCAATTATTTCTTCCGCTTCTATGCCACCAACTCCAGCGGCGAGGCCTGGGCGCCTGATACGATGCCTTTCACCACCGTCGCAACCCAGCAACCGCCTGTCCTCTCGTTGGTTCGGGAAGAAAGCGGATACCTGCTGACCTGGCCGAGCTTCGGTGCTGACTTCGCCCTTTACCTAGCAACCAATCTTGCGCCGCCGGTCGTTTGGAGTCTCGCCACGAACCAACCGGCGTCGGGCAACGCACTATGGCAGATTGCGCTTCCTCCCGGCGCCGATGCCGCCCGGTTCTATCGTCTCCAATCCCCGCTGCCAGGTTCGTAAATGATGC
>JADGRT010000307.1 GCA_017880715.1 Verrucomicrobiia bacterium
CCGCCCAATTATGCGGCTCGCTGGAAAGAGATGCTGGATCAATGGGCCCAATGGATGGGAGCCGATGCGCAGTTGACGGATCTTCCGCTCACCCTGCCGGATTCCTACTTCGCCAGCACCACCCATCTTAACGAAGCCGGCGCCTTGTATTACACGACCATCCTTGCCAAGTGTCTGGAGCCTTATGCGGAATCAGCAGTAAAATAAGTGCGGCCATCACTATCGTCCTCGTCCTTCGTCCCTCGTCCTCGTCCTCGATTTTTCTTTCGCCTTTTCGAGGACGAGGACGATAGTGACGGCCGCACTTATTTTACTGCTGATTCCGCATAAGGCTCCAGGCACTTGGCAAGTATGGCCGTGTAGCGCAAGGCGCCGGCTTCGTTAAGATGGGTGGTGCTGGCGAAGAAGGAATCCGGCAGGGTGGGCGGAAGATCCGTCAACTGCGCATCGGCTCCCATCCATTGGGCCCATTGATCCAGCATCTCTTTCCAGCGAGCCGCATAATTGGGCGGAGCGAACGAGGCCGGCACCGGGGTGATGCCAATCACCAGTTTCGCCGAGGGTGGCACGGCGGCCTTCAATGCCAGACATCCGTCTTGCCAGCTCGGTGAAAGACGGTATTCGGCGTTTCCCTGACCGGGTCGGCGCCCATATTGGCCGGGATCGACCGCGCTGCCTCGATGCCGGTTCATAAACTCATCCAGATCCGCGTTGAAACCGTAGTATTGGCCGTACGGTTTGGGCAACGGCAGGGGAACGCGGCTTAACAAACGATTTCGAAAAATGTCAAGCCCAAACAGGCCGCATAACTGTCCCTGAAACGTGCTCGCATCGCCCGGGTCAGCCCCGGCGTAGTAGTCGGAGAGCAAGCGTAGGTAGTCCGAAACGGGGGCAACGCCGCGTAACATTTCCGGATGGACCAGCACGACCACGGTGCGCAGGCTTCCGGGATTGGCGGCCGCATATCGCGACAGCAGGGCGGCATACCCGTTCAAGCCCAGGTAGCTCAAACTTCCCAGGTTGATAACCCGATGGCTCCCCCCATTGATCTCCTCCAAATACTTTCCCGAGAAATCCATGAGACATGAGGAATCGCCAATGAACAGCCGATCGGCCCCAGAGAGTGATCGGCTGGCCTCGGCTTGATGGGTCAGAATGGTCTGGTCCACGTCAAAATTAGGCCGGGGCAAGGGCAGCATCCCCGCGCCGGCGCCCAGCCGCATGATCGCCGCGAAACCAACCATCGGAACCAGCAGCCCACCCAGCAGCCGGCCGAGGTCGGCCAGGGTTAATTCATAAGTGTGACTTTTCATAACCGGTGGTTAAAACTGGAAGTAAATGAACGGCACGGAATGTTTTTCCCAAAAGAGCAGGATGCCGAGCAGCAGCAGCCCTTGCAAACCATTCCGAACCCAGGCCGGCGCGTTTAGCGGCGCGAGCACATTATTGTTTTTTCTCTGCCATGCCTCCATGAGCGCCAGCGGGAGCAATAGCAGGACCAGATTGAGCGCATAATGCATCAGCCAGGCCGGTGCAGTCCAATGCTTCAAGGCGCCCGTCAAGCTGCAGATCTGCGCAAACGATCCCGCGCGGAATAGCAGCCAGCCGTAAAGCACAAAGAGGAAGGTTGCCAGCCTGGCCAATCCCGCGGGCAGCCGGCCGCTCAAACCGGAGTGCTCCTGCCAGCCACGGTTCAGCATCAGGCCAGCGCCATGCCAGGCGCCCCAAAGCACATAATTCCAGGCGGCGCCATGCCATAGCCCGCCCAATAACATAGTTAATAGCACATTAACATAGGTGCGCGCCGTTCCCCGCCGGTTGCCGCCCAGACTGACGTAGAGATAGTCGCGCAGCCAGGAGGACAGGCTGATATGCCAGCGCCGCCAAAAGTCGCGCAGGTCAGTGGCGGCATAGGGGAGATTAAAATTGGCGACAATGTCAAAGCCCAGCCATTTTGCCGTGCCCCGGGCTATATCCGAGTAGCCGGAGAAGTCGCAGTAAATCTGGAAGGCAAAAGCGACGGTGCCCAGCACCACCGCCGGTCCGGTTGCCGAAGGATGATCGTAAACCAGATCGACCAGCGGGGCTAAATTGTCCGCCAAAACCACCTTTTTGAACAGGCCCCAAAGAATCAGCCAAAGCCCTTCCGCGAGCATCGCACGGGTAATCGCCAGCGTCCGCTCAAGCTGAGGCAGCAAATGATGCCCGCGCTGAATGGGCCCGGCCACCAGTTGTGGAAAGAAGGAGACATAGGCGAGGTAACTTAGCAAGTTGCTGGTGGCCTTCATGTCCCGGCGATAAACATCTATGACGTAGCTCATGCTTTGGAACGTGTAGAAAGAGATGCCCACCGGCAGCACGATCCCCAGGGTTCGCGCCTGAACGTCGATGTGCCAGCCGGCCAGCATGACCGTCAACGATTCCACAAAAAAGTCGTAGTACTTGAAAAGTCCCAGCAATCCCAGGTTGACGGTCAAGCTCAGCCAGAGAATGGCTTTTCGCGACCGGCGTTTCTGAGCGCGGTCCAACAGCCGGCCGGCCGAATAATCGAAGAGACTGGAGAACACCAACAGGCCCAAAAAACGATAATCCCACCAACCATAAAACAAGTAACTGCCAGCGACGATCAGCACATTGCGCGCGACGAGGCATGACCGGCACAGGTAGTAAAGCAGGAGGAAGCCGGCGAAGAACTGCAAAAATACGGTGGAGTTAAACGACATACTCGGTTAGCTTATTGCCAACAAGGCTTGCCAATGAGAAACCATTTGCCTGGAAGAAAGCAAGCGGTACCCGCCAGCAACCTTCCGGCATTCACGCTGGTTGAGTTGCTGGTTGTCATCGCGGTGATCGCCATTTTGGCCAGCCTTCTGCTGCCGGCAATCGGGCGTGCCAAGGAGCGGGCGATGGCCAGCCAGTGTTTGAGCAATTTGAGGCAACTAGGAGTGGCCACGCTGCTGTATTCCCAGGAGTTTGGCGGGCAGGTGCAAATCGATGCTCCCCTCGAACCGGGCAAGACCTGGGGCAGCATGCTCAACACCAATCAACCCTTGAAAGCCCTGGATGTCTTTGTCTGCCCCTCCTACGCGCCACGGCGTTTCACCAATTGGTTTTTTACCTACGGCGTCCGCCAGGATCCTCCGTCGGAGTACACTCAGGGGGATTTCAGCGAGATCCTCCAAACCAGCCGCCTGCCGCTGCCCACGGAGTACCTCCACCTGGCTGACACCACCAGCCGGGGCAGACAGGGTGCGGGCGCCCGGCAATATTATTATTTCCGCGCCGAACACGATTATGAAGTGCATGCCCGGCACAGTTTGCACGCCAATGGGCTGTTTATGGACGGACACGTCGAATCGTGCAACCGGGCGCGCCTGGAACGGCTCGGCATCCGTCCGCTCTTCACCCAGGATAGCGTGCCCGGGTATTTCGGGCCCTAATAGCCATGCAACGCGCGTTGAAACCCCTGTTGATCCTGATCCTGACCGTGGCGATCCTTGGGTTGCTGGAAGCGCAATTCCACATCTTGCCTGGCTCGAAGGTCTTGAACCAGCGCGAGCTGGCAACCCGGATTCTAGGCCAATACCTCGCCGAAAAATACCCCGGTAAAAAGGCGATCGTTTTTTCCAATCCGTTTTCCCAGAAACCCGGGCAGCCGCGGGAGGTTTACCAATTCGAAAAGGCCGGTCTGCGTGGTTTGCGGCGCGGACTCGAACCTGCCGTGTCCATCGAAGCCGTCGTTTTTCCCGAGATACGCCCGGAATTCCTCCGCAACCCCTCGGCGGTTTACATCGATCCGGCCACCACCACCCCCTTGAGTTACGTCACCACGGAGACTGCCTGGGATGCCCTCATCCAACAACATCCGGGAGCCGACCTCATTGTCAGTCTTATTGGCTTGCCGGTGAATCTTCGTCGAACCGAAACCTGGCGGCGGGAAAGCGGCAAAAAATTCGCCCTGTTGCTGCCCGATCTGCGCCTGGTGGGGGACTCGGCCGCCATCCGCCAGGCGATCGAAACCGGAAAAATTGCCGCCCTCATCCTGAATAAACCCGGGGCGCCTCCGGAAGATCAACCGCTCGGCCGGGATCTGAAGATGGAATTCGACCAACGCTTCCTGTTGGTTACCGCCGAAACGGTTGGCCGGCAGCTCAAAGCTTATCCCAACCTGTTCTGACGAGGTCCAACCGCGCCATTCACAGGGCCAAATCATGAACCAACAAAAGTAGGAGACGAGGTGACGAGGCTCTGATCAGAATTCCGCTCACATATCGCCAGAGGCGCATCTGCCGCCGTGGTAGCGCAGGTTTCCAACCTGCTGTATCGCCGACTTCCAGTCGGCTGGGCGTGCGATTTTCCACACTTTCAAGCGCGTCCGCCCTGCGCGCGGCCAG
>JADGRT010000308.1 GCA_017880715.1 Verrucomicrobiia bacterium
GACGGTGTGCTGGCGGTGGACGATGTGTTTGTGGTCTATCGGCGCTCGCTGGATCCGACCTTAAAATGGTACGCTCGCTACCGGGATGCCAGCGGCAACCTCCAAAGCAAGGAAGTGCCTAACCTGTTTCGAGGCCATCCCATGTTGCCGGCGGAGACGGTGGTCAGGGCGCGGGCGACGGCTGTTTCCAGCGATCCGCCGAGTGCGAGTTTCTATGCGGATGATTTTCAGGTTGCGCCCGGCCAGCCCGTCGAGGTGCCCATCCGGGTCAAGGTGCTGGGCAATTGGCCGCTGCGCGTCCTGATGCTGAATGTCGCCGTGCGGCCGCTGGAAAATTCGCCGGCCTTGACGCAACCGGTGCAATTCATTCCGGATCCCGCTTTGGGCAAGCCGTTTGCCACCAGCTCGCAGGGGCCCAATTATGCCGCCGTTTGGCTGAACACCTCGGTGGCTGGCGTGCTCGGACAGGGAGTGATCGGCACGCTGAAATTCACGGTGCCAGCCAGTGCCGATGCCGACGCCGCCTACCGCATCGAATTCGATCACGCGTCGGCTTCGCCCAATGGGCTGGCCATCTTCCCGCAACGGCTGCAAGCCGGTCTGGCGACCCTGAGGAACCGGATGATATCCAGCCGGGGCGATGGCATTCCGGATGCCTGGCGGCTGCGTTTCTTTGGTTCGGTCACCAATCGACTGGCCGAGGCGATGGCGGATGCCGATGGCGATGGCATGCCGAATTGGGCCGAGTTTAGGGCAGGAACCAATCCCGCCGACTTCCGTTCGTTGTTGCGAATGCTCGCGTGCGGAGTGAAGGCCGATCTTAACAATCCTCAACAACCGCTTTCTCCCGTCCTGCGCTGGCCATCCATCGAAGGCAAGAAGTATATTCTTGAGGCTTCGCCCGCGCTGGCTGGGCCGCAATGGAATCCGGTCTCCTCCGAAATCCTTGGCACCGGTGGCGATATGGAATACACCGACACCCAGGCGGATGGCCGCGTGCGGTTTTATCGGGTGCGCGTGGCGGCGGAGTAATCCGTCTTCGCCTTAGCGGATCGCAATTTCCCGTTTGATGCCGAATTTTTCGATCCGTTTGCGCAGCGTGGCGCGCGTGATGCCCAGCAGACGGGCGGTATGCACCTGGTTTCCTTGGGTCTCCCGCAACGCTTGTATGATCAGTTCGCGTTCCACCGCGGGAATAATTTTGCGCCGGTTGTCTTGCCGAGCCCAGTGAAACAGCGCCTGGGCCAGCGCCGCCAGATCGGATGGCGCGGCGGGTTCGGAGCTTGAAGGGTTGACGACATCCGCGTTCGGAGTGGGTAATGCCAGCGAAGCGGCGGCTCCGCGGGCGGGAGTTTTGGGGGTGCTCGCCATTTCCGGCGGCAAATCGCCGGGTAAAATGACATCGCCTTTGGCCATGACCACCGCGCGGCGCAGGATGTTTTCCAGTTCTCGCACGTTGCCGGGCCAGCCATGTTGTTCTAATAGCGCTAGGGCTTCGTTCGAGATCGATCGGAGCGGATGCGGTCCCAGTTTCTTCAGGAAATATTGGACCAGCAACCGAATATCCTCGCGACGCTCCCGCAAAGGCGGCAGGTGGATGCGAACGACATTCAGCCGGTAAAAGAGGTCTTCTCGAAACTGACGGGCTGCAACGGCCTGTTCCAATGGCTTGTTGGTCGCGGCGATAATACGAACATCCGCTCGGATCGGCTGGTTGCCGCCCACGCGCTCGAACGTCCCGGATTGCAGCACCCGCAGGATTTTGGTCTGTGTGGCCGGGGTCATGTCGCCGATTTCATCCAGAAACAGCGTGCCTTGGTGGCATCGTTCGAATTTGCCTATGTGCTGGGCAACCGCGCCGGTAAACGCCCCCTTTTCATGCCCGAACAGCTCGCTTTCGAGCAGGTTTTCCGGGATGGCCGCGCAGTTGACAGCCAGATACGGCTGGGTGCTGCGCTGACTGTGATGATAGATCGCCCGGGCCACCAGCTCCTTGCCGGTTCCACTCTCGCCGGTGATCAACACGGTGGCATCCGAAGCGGCCAATTGACCGATCATCTTGAAGACTTGTTGCATCGGTTCGCTGCGTCCAACGATGCCCAAGGCGTAATCTTCAGTTTCCAGCAGCGGTTGGTAGGACACGACCTGTCGCATGTCCCGTGCCGCCTTCAAAGCGCCCAGCACGATTTGTTTCAGTTTGGGCACGTCGAATGGTTTCAGAAGATAATCGTAAGCGCCCAGTTTCATCGCCTCGATGGCGGCCTGCGTGGTCCCATATGCGGTCATCATGATCACGGGCGCCTTGGCGTCCAATTGACGCAGTCGCCGAAGCGTTTCCAATCCGCTCATGCCGCCCAGACGAATGTCCATGATGACGAGATTGGGTTTGGCCTTGCTGAACAACTTGAGCCCCTCTTCACCGCTGCTGGCGGACACGATCTCGATCTCCGGCGAATCGAAAATCCGGTGAAAGGAATACAAGACGTCGGCTTCGTCATCGATTAAAAGCAGTTTATCCATATTACCAAACGATCGGCGGACAGGGGCCCGCGTTTCGAACACTGTCCAGGCCGCCAGCATAGGGGATCGCGCGGATTTTACAGTGTTTTTTTCCGACGCCCCGACTGGCAAGCTGGGGGGGGGCAGGCTTTTCAGCCGGCTCTGTTTTCAGCCCGGATAATTCGCGCGCCGGCAGCGTCGCAAAGCATAGCGCAGAGTTGCGCTCAACCACGGACCGCGACGGTTCACCCGGCTGCTGGCTCGCCGGAAGCGGGGTGTGCCAATCGCTGCCGGGCCCAGGTTTTGGCGTCGTCGATCGTCGTCAGCTCATCCAGCAATTGTTTCTCCCGAATTTCCGCCAGGAGCGCGCCAAGCTTGGGTCCGGGTTTGGCACCCAGGGCCATGAGGTCGCTCCCGTTCAGCAAGGGCGGGCGCCACGGTGGATGATGATTTAACTGCTCCGCTTGGTTGGTCAGGAAGTCAAATATTTCCAGTGAACCATGCGATCCCAGGCAATCCAGTCGATGCAGTTCCAGTTCCAAAGGAAAGGTGGCGCGGAGCAGCAGGCGGCGCAGGGTGGATTGGCGCATGCGTGGCGCATCTTTGAACTGCATATGATGGCGCACGCACTCGCAAATTGTTTCGATTTGTCGGCGCGGAAAACGTAATCGCCGCAGGATACGTTCGGCGATTTCCGCCCCGAGGGTTTCATGGCCGTAAAAATGGAGGGTCTGGTCTTTCGGATCGCGCGCGAGCGTGGCGGGTTTGGCAATGTCGTGCAGCAAGGCGGCCCAGACCAGGGACAAGCAGGCGTCTGGGGGCAGGCAATTCAGCAGGCAACGCACGTGTTCGAAAACGGAGCCTTCCGGATGAAAACCGGGCGATTGATCGCAAGTGATGAGCCGGTCAATTTCGGGCAACACTTGAGGCAGCAGCCCGCTTTCGCGCAACAGCAGGAGCCCCCGCGATGCGTGCGGGGGGCGGAAAAGTTTAACCAGCTCCTCCCGGATGCGTTCCGCGCTGACCGATTGAACCAGGGGCGCCAGGGATTGAATGCCGGTGAGCGTTTGAGCTTCGATGTCGAAATTTAACTCAGCCGCAAAGCGAACGGCCCGCAGCAACCGCAAGTGATCTTCCGAGAAACGATCGCGGGGAGAGCCAATGGCCCGAAGCAGCCGGTTGCGTAAATCCGCCGCGCCGCCAACCCAGTCGAAAAGCCGTTCGGCGATGGGATCGTAAAACAAACCATTGACCGTGAAGTCGCGTCGCTGGGCGTCCGCCTGGGCGTTACCGAACGTCACCGTCTGGGGGTGCCGGCCATCCTGATAATCGGCTTCGGCGCGGAAGGTGGCGACCTCGAACTGCCGGCCCGCCTCCACGACCAACACGACTCCGAACTGTTTGCCAACAACTTTAGTTAGCGCAAAAATCTTTTGCGTTTCCGTAGGGGAGGCCGAGGTCGCAATATCGAAGTCCTTGGGATTCTGGCCCAGCAGGCGATCCCGGACACAGCCGCCCACCCAATAAGCCTCGAATCCGGCGGTTTGCAGCCGCCGAACGATTTCCATGGCCAACATCCACGGGGAGGTCATGTCGATATAATGAAACAGGCCGGGTGGGGCATCAACTCTGGAGATTCCAAGTGATTCGACCCCCGGAGACCCCCGGGGTGCAGGCGTGCAAAAAAAATGATCCGATCGGATCAAAAAAATGAACAGCGACCGAGCGAATAACTGAACTTGGTTGGGCCGTATTCTCGACGATTGCGGAGATGAAGATGGCCGACACACGGGGAACCTCCTGGCGCAGGCGTGCAAAATAATGATCCGATCGGATCAAAAAAGTGAACCGCGACCGGGCGGACAAC
>JADGRT010000309.1 GCA_017880715.1 Verrucomicrobiia bacterium
GTTTGGCATGTAACCATCTTTCGTAAACTGGGCATCGGCCAGGAAACGGGATGCGGCTGCGGCACTCCCGCAGGGCCTCAGGATTGAACCGCGGATAACGCGGAACGCGGATAGAGGAGGGATCTTCTATCCATTTCTTGCCTATCTGCGCCATCCGCGAAATCCGCGGTCTCGACCGCTTTCTCCCAAACAAATGGGCAGCCTGGGATAATCAAGGCTGCCCATGAGAAAGATCCGTTTGCGCCCAGGTTTTTAGCCCATGATTTTCTTCATGCCCTGGAGCGACATTTCCGTGCATTCCATCGGGGATTTGCCGTCCGGATAGGTCTCCTGCTCCACGGTGATCCATTCGGTTCCGCCGAATTCGATGCAGCCGGCAAGCACCGCCGCCCAGTCCACGGAATCCTGGCCGAGGATCGCCTTTTTCGTTTTATCTCCGCCGATAACCGTCGGTTTGAAGTGGGTCGTTTTCATGCGGCCAGGATAGCGTTTCATCAGCACCACGGGATCCTGACCCGCGGCAACGCTCCAGCCGCAGTCCTGCTGCAGAATGACGTCCTTGCTGGTGCGTTCGGCGAACAGATCCCAGAAGGTTTTGTCGCCGTCCTTCTTGAATTCGCCCGTATGGTTGTGATAGCCGCAGGACATTCCCAAGGGTTTGAGCATGGAAGCGATCAGATTGAAGGTCTCCGCCAGCGTCTTGCTCTTTTCGGGATTGGTGAAGTCGGGGTCGCCCGGAACGATCAGGAATTTGCAGCCGATGGTCTGGTGGAATTCGACGGTTTGCTTAAAGGCGTCACCCCGCAGGGTGCCCGTGCCGATGTGGGTGGCTGCCACTTTCAAGTTCAATTCATCGAGCTTCTTCCGCAGTTCCTTCGGCTTGCCGCTATAGGAATGGTAGCCCGCGAACTCGACGCCTTCGAAACCCATCTTGGCAAGTTGGGCCAGGGCGGCATCGAAGTCCTTGGCACAATCATTCCGCACCGAATAAAGCTGGACGGCGATGGGCAGCTTCTTGCCTGCCGCAGCCCAAAGTTGGGGGGCGATACCGGCGGCCGTCGCGGCCACCAGTGAGCTCTTAACGAACTGACGACGTGATAAATGTGACATAATGATAGCTGGAATAGGTTTAATCTTTTCTGGTTGATGTTGATGCTGTGGCTGGACGGTCGATGGCTGCCGAAGGCTCGGGCCATCCATAAAGACGCCTGGGTTGCTTTCGCCGTCCCATGGGCGGGATGCTTGGCGTAGCGGCAATCCGGTGAACATGACGCAACAGTTGCACGTTTTGTTCCTTTTACATGCCTTCGCCGGCTTTGTCCAGCTCATCAGGGCTCCTGAACATCCACCAGATCCGCCAGCGATTCCTGCAAGGGGCCATTGTGCGGATTGAGTTCCAGTCCGCGGCGGTAGGCTTTCATGGCTTCGGTAGGCTTGTGCAGGTGATAATAGGCTTCGCCCCAGTGGAGATAAACCTGGGGATCCCGGCAACCCAGTTCCGCCAGAGTTTCCAGGTGCGCGCGGGCCGCGTCAAATTCACGAACCGCCAGGCAAGTCAGGGCGGCATGATAGTGGGCGATGTGGGATTCATGGTTTTTCTCCAGGAGCGTTTCGAACGCCTTCCGCGCTTCGCGATAGCGTCCGCTGTGAAAATGGGCGATCCCAAGCCAGTAATAGGCCATGACCATCGAGGGTGCCAGCACGGTGACCTGGGTCAGCGCCTCGATCGCTTCGTCGATTTGCGCGCTTCGATAATAAGCAATCCCGAGGTGGTAATAGGCGCCGGGGTCCTGGGGATTAATCACCAGGGCGCGGTTAAAGGTGGTTATGGAGAGGGCGATCTTGCCCTGAAGGTAGTAACCGTTGCCCAGCATCATCAGGGATTGAAAGTCAGCGGGGTTTCGCTCAACTTGTCCCTGCAGGTGGCGTGTCAGTTGATCCACGTGCGAATCGGCCATGGCTTCCATAGGATCCATCATATCGAGAGCAGGCGCGTGCATAGGCATCATTTAAACTATTCCACCCGGGACTGTTTGGGCCCTCAGGGGCCGTCTAAAAATAAGGCGACGTTATAAAATACATAAGAACAGCCCTTTGTCCAATGCCTTTGACCGCCGTTTTTTTCAAGAGTGCGCCTCTCACTTTTTCCCGACACCCAAACATTGTGGATCTGGAGCGCGGACATTCTTGTCCGCCTCTTCGTGCTGGTCAACGCCCAAGCGGACAGGAATGTCCGCGCTCCGACAAAAGTGAGATGGTGCGCTTTTCAAGGTCCGGTTTGGTGGATCGCGCTGGTTTTCCGGGTGGGCGTCAGTTTTTGGCTGGGGAAACCAGCCACTTTTTCGCCGCGCGCGCGCAACGATTGGGCGATGGCGGGTTTGAAGTCGGCGGGGACGGAACTCAGCGCTGCTTTCAGCGCCGCGGTTGCTTTGGCGCCGGGCAGGCGCGTCAGCGCGCCGCGAGCGTCTTCGCGCAGTTGAGCATCGGAAAGCAGGGCGGCCATCGGGGTGGCGGCTTCATTTCCGGCGATTTCGGAGAGCATCCAGAGCGCCTCGCGCTGGACGTTGGTGGCCTTGGAGGAGAGCAGGGAAAGCAGGGCGGCGGTGACCGCGCTGGCCTTGGCTTTGGCCCCGGGGCGTCCGGCATCCCGCACAATTTGCCAGAGGGCGCGTTTGGCCGAGCGGGCCGTTTCCATGTCCGGATCGCTCATGAGTTCGGCCAGCGGTTTGACGGCGGTTGCGCCGTACTGGCCGGCGTTTTGCCACGCCGGGCCGCGGACTTTATCGTCCTGGCTCTTGATTTGGGCAACGAGGGCATCGACCGAGGCGGATTCCGCGGCGGACAGGGTGTGGACAACGGCCAGCGCGGCGGCGCCAGAGACGGTCGTTTTCGATTCGGTGGTCATGGTAAATTTGCCGGTTAAAGGTTCTGGGTGGTGGGTGGATTACAGGTGATAGGGATACCGTTGCGGGCGGCTCATGAGACGGCGGGCGGCTTCGTCGCCCACGATTTCCTGTTTGACCGGATCCCATCGCAGCTTGCGTCCCAGCACGAGCGAGAGATTGCCCAGGACCGTCAGAAACGCGGTCGCCACCCCGGCTCCGATGTTCATGACCGTTTTTTTACCGGTTCGGATGCCTTGGAACCAGTCTTCGTGGTGGTCGAACCCGGGACTTTTATAGACGTCCACCGCATTGGCGCCGGGTTTCCAGTCCAGGACCTTCTTCTCGGTATAGACCTGGCCGTCGCCGACCCACAGGATCAGTTTGTCCTGCTCGCCATGGTAAACGGCGCCGTAGCTGTCGCGAATGCCCTCGTTCTTTTTCTTTTCGGCGTCGAAATAAGGAATCATGTCGCCGGGTTGGGACCAGACGAGTGTCCAATCGGGGTTTTTGAATTCGTAGATTACTTCCATGTTCATGGCGGTGTCCCAAGCGCCGGAAGTAGGCAGCGTGCCCGTGGCTTCGATGGCAACCGGCCCGGTGGCGTCGGCGTTCATGATCCAGAGGGCATTGCTCATGACGTGAGCGCCGCGATCGCGGATCTGGCCGCCACCTGATTCCATCATCCAGCGGAAAGTTCCGGGACAGTAACGCTGGTTATAGGGGCGCCAGCGGAGCGGCCCCAGCCACATGTCCCAATCGAGGTCGGCCGGCGGCTCGGAATCGGGCACCGGATGCGTGTCAGCCGGGCTGGGATAATGCCAGCAGGTGACTTTGCGGACCTTGCCGATCATGCCGTTGGCGATATAGCGATGGGCTTTGTAGCACTCGGGTTGCGAGCGGCCCTGGGAGCCGACCTGGACCGTGACGTTGTTCGCCTTGGCGGCGGCGGCCATGGCCTTGCCTTCTTCGATGGTGCAGCAGGCGGGTTTTTCGACATAGACATGCTTGCCGCATTCGGCCGCGTGCACCGTTTGGACCGCGTGCCAGTGATCGGGGGTGGCAATGACCACGGCGTCGATGTCTTTGCGGGCGATCAATTCGCGGTAATCGCCGTACGGCGTGGCGCGGGGAGCTCGGCCGGCGGCCTGGGCCAGGCGTCCTTTGTCCACGTCGCACAAGGCGACGATATTGACTTCATTGCGGTTCTGGCGGGAGACCATATATTGGAGATGTCCGCCGCCCATGCCACCGATGCCGATATGGCCGATGTTGAGGCGGTCGTTGGCTCCGGGCCGGCCGGGAGCGGCCAGCACACTGGCGGGGATGATCTGGGGCAATCCGATAACCGTGGCGCCGAGAGCGGTCGCGCTGGTTTTCAGAAAGCTGCGGCGGGTGGTGTGGGTGGGTTGATCACGCATAAATTGGATCTTTCTTCGTTCAATGGGATAAAACAGGAGTTAGATTAAATAGG
>JADGRT010000033.1 GCA_017880715.1 Verrucomicrobiia bacterium
GCGATTCCGGACACCGGTTGCTTGACGCGTGGGAAGAGGTTGGCTACGTTGCTCTTCATGGTGAAGAACAAAGACATGCAGAATTTTCTGGTGCCGATGGTGGTTGAGCAGACGGGGCGCGGCGAGCGCGGTTACGACATTTATTCCCGGCTGTTGGTGGACCGCATCGTTTTCCTGGGCATGGCGGTGGATGACATGGTGGCCAACGTCATCATCGCCCAATTGCTTTTCTTGCAGATGAGCGAGCCCAAGAAGGATATCCACTTGTACATCAATACTCCGGGCGGCAGCGTGACGGCGGGTCTGGCGATTTACGACACGATGCAGTTCGTGACGTGCGATGTGCACACCTACTGCATCGGCCAGGCGGCCAGCATGGGGGCGGTTTTGCTATGCGGCGGCACCAAGGGCAAACGTTATGCCCTGCCCAACGCCAACATCATGATTCATCAACTGCTGGGCGGGGCCGAGGGGCCGGCCACGGACGTGGAAATCCGCGTCAAATATATGCTGCGCCTGAAACACCGGCTGAACCACATCATCTCCACCCATACGGGCAAGCCGCCGGCGCAGGTGGAAAAGGATTGCGAGCGGGATTACTTCATGACGGCCGCGGAAGCCAAGGAGTACGGGTTGGTGGACGAGGTGGTTAAATCCCGCAAGGAGATACCGGGTCCCATCCAAACGCTGATTAAGAACCCGCCGGACGAAAGCCCGGCCGCCATCGAGCCGAAGGCCTGATTCGATTTTTATGGGGCGTACTCCTAACCTGGCGCGTTGCAGTTTTTGTGGCAAAGCCGCCGCGGAAGTCAAGAAACTCGTCGAGGGTCCGGGGGTTTATATCTGCGACCGGTGCATCGTGATCTGCAAGTCGGTGCTCGACCGTGAAGCGCAGACCGAGGCGGAGCAGCGCGCGCCTCGTCTCAAGGTGCCCCGGCCGGCCGAGATCAAGCACGAGCTGGATTTGCATTGCATCGGCCAGGATCACGCCAAGAAGACGCTGGCCGTGGCGGTTCATAATCATTACAAGCGGCTGACGCAGGAGCCAGCGGTCGAGCGGTCCAAGGGCAAGGCGGAGGACAAACCCCGGACGCCGCATGACGACGTCGAAATTGAAAAGACCAACATTCTGCTGCTGGGGCCCACCGGCTCGGGCAAGACCCTGCTGGCGCGCACGCTGGCCAAAACCCTCGAGGTGCCCTTTGCGATCGCCGATGCCACCACCCTGACCGAGGCCGGCTATGTGGGCGAAGATGTGGAAAACATCATCCTGCGTCTGCTGCAGAACGCCGATTATGACGTGAAACGGGCTCAAATGGGCATCGTTTATGTCGATGAAATCGACAAAATCGCCCGCAAAACCGAGAATGTATCCATCACCCGCGACGTATCAGGCGAGGGGGTGCAACAGGCGTTGCTGAAAATTCTCGAGGGGACGCTCTGCAGTGTGCCGCCGCAGGGAGGGCGCAAGCATCCGCAGCAGGAGTACATCCGGGTGGACACGTCCAATATTTTGTTTATTTGCGGCGGCGCCTTCGTGGGGCTGGACAAGATCATCCAGCGGCGGCTGGGGCGGCGCGTGATGGGCTTTGGCGCGGCGGACCAGAACTTGCAGGCGGCGGCGAAGGACGGTTCGGTTTTACGGTTTGTGGAACCGGAAGATTTGTTGAGCTTTGGTTTTATTCCGGAGTTCGTTGGCCGGCTGCCGATGGTATCGGTGCTGGAGGAGTTGACCGAGGATCAATTGGTGAGAATCCTCACCGAGACCCGGAACGCTTTAACCAAGCAATACGGGAAACTGCTGGCGATGGACGGAGTGGATTTGCAGTTTACGCCGGAGGCTCTGCGGGAACTGGCCAAGCAAGCCATCACGAAGGGCACGGGCGCGCGGGCTTTGCGCAGCATGCTGGAAAAAATGATGTTGCAGGTCATGTACGACATTCCCAGCCAGCAGGACGTGCTGGAGGTCAAAATCACGCGGGCGGTCGTCCTGGGCGAATCCACGCCCCTGGTGCGCCGCAAGCAGGATCATGCCGCCGCCTGACGCCGATGGACACTTTGGCGGAAATGAAACGGACGGCCCTGGTGGCCGCCTTGCGGTCGTGCCAGTTGTTCCAGGGCCTTCCGCCAGCCGATCTGCGCGCCCTGGCGGGCATCACCGTGACCCGGCAACTGGCCAAGGACGAATATCTATTTCACGAAGGGGAGCCATCCCGGGGATTCTTCGTGGTGCGGACGGGCGCTCTGAACGTGCATCGCCTGAGCGACGCGGGCAAGGAGCAGGTCATTCATATTTTTCGTGCCGGCGATTCATTTGCCGAAGCCACGCTGGCCACCGAAACGGGTTATCCGGCCGAGGCGCGGGCCCTGGAATCCACGCAGGTGCTCCGGGTCCAGAAACATGAATTCCTGGCGCTGTTGCGTCGTCAGCCGGAGCTGGCCCTGCGCATGCTCAGTTCCATGAGCCAGCATTTGAAAGTCCTGGTGGGCCGGATTGAGGATCTGACGCTGAAAGACGTGGAAACCCGGCTGGCCAACTGGTTGATCAAACGGTGTCCGGAGCCGGAGAGTCCATCGCCGGTGCTGATCGAATTGCCGATGACCAAGCGGGTTCTGGCGGCGGAGTTGGGCACGGTCAGCGAGACGTTTTCCCGGACGCTGGCCAAATTCCGGGAGCAAAAACTGCTCTCGGTGAGCGGGAAAACCCTCCAGGTGTTAAACCCGGCCCGTTTGTCGGCAATGTTGAGAGCCTAGCGCCGGCCCGCCGCGGTGAGCACGGGCACGCTTTGCCCAGCGCAGGGCAAATTCATAAAGCCAGTTCGTGGGTTATAGAACTGATGCGACCTTTTGACAAACGTCGATGTGGCGCGACAATATAAAGTACGGCCGTTATTTTTATTGTCGCGCCTCTCGCTGCGAAAAAGCATTAGGGTAGGAAAGAATTCAAGGTTTCATATCAATATCGGAGCAAGTTCGTGAAGGGTAGGAGACGTAACGAGGCTTATTTCAGCAAACCCAGTTGGGCGACGGCGGCGCGAGTTTTCTCCGGCGTTTCATGTAAAACGGTCTGCCAGCCCCGGGCGGCGCCGGCGGCAACATTCTCCAGGCGATCGTCGATGTAGAGCAATTCCGAGCCGCGACAGCCGCTGGTTTGTTCCATGATCTCATAGAGTAACGCCTCCGGTTTCATGGCATGATGTTCGTAGGAATAGACATAACCGTCGAACTGGCGGAAAAACGGGAAATGATCGCGAATATGGGCCACGGCCAGATCGTTGGTATTGGAGAATATATACGTTCGCATCCGAAGGGAACGCAGTTCCGCGTGGAGCCGCACCATGGGCTGGATCGGGGTGAAAATATCGCCGAAGATGGTTTGGAATTCGGGCCAGGTCCCTTGAAAACCGGTGGCCGCGCGCACTTCGTCGAAGAACGCCTCGCTGGAAACCAAACCGATTTCCAACCGATGGAGCAGGGGAGATTGGTTGAGCAGGCGGACAATCGCCGGCAAAGGGGCCCGGCAGCGCGGCAGGAATTTCCGAGCCGCCAGGGTGTAATCGAAATCCAACAGCACCTTGCCCAAATCGAATATGACAGCTTCCGTCGGCATGGTTTTCAACGGATCGAACGACGGCCCTCGATCGCCCGGGTCAGGGTCAGTTCATCGGCAAAATCCAGCCCGCTGCCCGCCGGCAATCCCTGCGCTATGCGGGTAACCGTCACCGCCCTGGAGGCCAAACGTTTAGCCAGATAGAAACAGGTGGCATCGCTTTCGACGTCGGATCCGAGCGCCAAAATAATCTCCTGGATGGGCTCGCGGTCGAGGCGCGATTCCAGCTCCTGGATTTCGAGGTCTTCCGGCCCCACGCCGTTCAGCGGTGAAATCCGGCCGCCCAAGACGTGGTATTTCCCGAAATAGCTGCCGGATTTTTCCAGGCTGAGAATATCGACGGGACGCTCCACCACGCAGACCCGCGAAGGATCGCGCCGCGCGTCCTGGCAAATCGCGCAGGGCTGTTGCGCCGTGAATCCGCCGCAGCTCTGGCACGCCTGCACCTGCGCGCGCGCCTGAACCATGCTTTGGGCGAGCCGCTGAACGGCCTGGGGATCGCTTTGCACCAGGTGCAAGGCCAGGCGCTCGGCTGAACGAGGCCCAATGCCCGGCAGGGCGCCCAGTTCGGCAATCAAGGTGTTGAGCGGTTCGGGGAGCGCGGACACGATGTCAAACCAACCCCGGAATGCTCAGTCCGGAAGTGACCTTCCCCATCTCCGCCGTGGAGATTTCCTCGGCCTGTTTGAGCGCCGAGTTGACGGCCGTCAGGATCATATCCTCCAGCAATTGCACGTCCGCGGGATTTAAGGCCTGGGGATCGATTTTAATGGCCCCGAGCGTGCGATCGCACTTGGCCACCACCTTCACCGCTCCGCCGCCGCTGGTGGCTTCGACCGTGCGGGCGGCGAGCTGGGCTTGAACGTCTTCCATCTGCCGCTGAATCCGCGCGGCTTGTTTCATGAGTTTGCCAATGCTGGACATATATTCAGAATCGATTTCCGGGGTTGAACAGATCCCATCAGGTTTTTACGTTGACAATCTGGCCCTTGAATATTTCAAGCGCCTGTTTGATAAGGGGATCGTTTTTAAATTCATCCAGGTTTAAGGGCGGGGGCGCGGGTGCCCCGGCCTTGGGTTCGGGGGCGGGCGCGGCGGCCGGCTTGAGCCTGGCTTTCTGGGTCGGAGCGGAAGCGGCCGTCGGTGCGGGGGCGGGCGTCGCGCGCGGGCCGGTTTCCGGCGCCAGTTTTACGAATTTGACCTGGAGGTCGCCAGCGCCCAGTTCCTTCAGGGTCGTCTGAATCACCGCGCGGTTTTTGGCATTATCCACCAAATCGAGTTGATCGGCCTGGTCGGCGGCAAAGGCAATGGTCAGCAGACTTTTATCCAGGCTCCGCGGATGCGCTTGGGCCAGATAACTGCGGACGAACGGACTGGTGCGGCCCACGGCCGCGACCACCTTGCTCCATAATGTTCCCAGATCGTCGGGAACCTCCTTTGCGGGCACCGCGGCGGTTTCGCGCAACATGGCCGCGGTCGCGGACGGTGGCGAATCATGGACTGAGGAGAGGGCCGGCAGGGGCGGCATTGGATTGCCCGCCGGGTTGGCAACGACAGGCCGGGCAATGCGGTTCGCGGGCGCGGCCGGCTTGACCGGGATGGCCGAAGGGTCGGCGGATGCGGTGGCGCTTTCGCTACGCAACTGGTTCAATTGTCTCAGCACCGCATCGAGGCTGACGGCGGTGCGGGCTTGAATCGCTTTGAGCAGGGTAACCTCGATCAGGGTTTTCTTCGAAGCGGTGTCGCGCAGGCGGCTTTCGCAGTCCGTCAGCACTTCCAATATCCGGGTCAAGGCATCCAACGCTGCGGTCCCCGCTTGGGCCTTCAAACAGGCGGCGTCGGTTTCGGAGATTTCCAGCAGACTCAGGTCGCCTTGGGACACCTGGAACAGCAACAGGTTTCGGAAATGGTTCAGCAAATCGGAAACCAGACGGCTCAGATCCTTGCCGCTTTGGGCCAGTTCATTCAGTCCACTCAGGGCGGCGGCAACGTTTCCGTCAAGGACGGCCTGGGCCAGGGCGTTGATTTGCTGGCGGGCGACCTGTCCGAACATCGATAAAACATCGGTTTCCACGATCCGGTTGCCGCAGAAGCTGATCAATTGATCCAGCGTGGATTCCGCGTCCCGCAGGCAGCCGTCCGATCCCCGGGCGATGGCGTGCAGGGCGGCCTCCTCGATCTGCACTTTTTCCTCGCCGGCGATGTAGGCCAGGTGTTTGACCATCAAAGGCACCGGGATGCGCCGGAGATCGAACCGCTGGCACCGGGATAGGATGGTGGATAAAACCTTGTCCGGCTCCGTGGTTGCAAACATAAACTTCACATGCGCGGGCGGTTCCTCGAGGGTTTTAAGAAGGGCGTTGAACGCCTCCTTGGTCAACATGTGAACTTCGTCGATGATATAGATTTTAAACTTGGAAGAAGAGGGGGCGAACTTGACGGTGTCGCGCAAGGCGCGGATTTCGTCGATGCCGCGGTTGCTGGCCCCGTCGATTTCCAGCACATCCAACGAGCGGCCGTCGCTGATTTCCTGGCAGCGGGGGTCGCGGTCGGGAAAATCCACCTGCGGTCCGCCGGTGCAGTTGAGGCATTTGGCGAAGATGCGGGCGATGGTGGTCTTGCCGGTGCCGCGGGGGCCGACGAACAGGTAGGCGTGCGCGATGCGGTTTTGCCGGATGGCGTTCGAGAGCGTTTGGGTGACATGCTCCTGGCCCACCACATCGGCAAACCGTTGGGGACGGTATTTGCGCGCTATAACCTGGTACGACATGTGAAATCAAAAATGCCAGGGTGACCACGGCAGACGCAGAGCAAACTGCCGTTGCTGCATTCCTGCCCTGGCGGGGTTCGTAAGTCCGCGTTCCATGGGCCCTGGCAAAATTCGGCGGCCATTAAACCGCAGGTTCTCCGGCGCTTTAAGCACGAATTTGGCAAAGCGCCAAAAACCGCGCCTAAAAGGGCCGGTGAAGAAATGCCGGGCAAAACCCGGCCGGACCGCGATGAAGATGGTCGGGGCGGTGAGATTTGAACTCACGACCTCTTGTACCCGAAACAAGCGCGCTAGCCAGGCTACGCTACGCCCCGACTCCCATCCGCCTTGCCGCTGGCCGGGCATCCTCGCTAAGCCCGGAAAACCGGCAACCACGAGAACCTAGCCGACCGCCGGGCTCTATGGCAACGAGTTTTTTAACTAAATTACACGCGTTCTTTCACCGAGACATACGGACGCTGGGTCAAGCCCGTGTAAATCTGGCGGGGACGGTAAATGCGCGTTTCCAGGTTTTCGTGGACTTCGCGGTAATTGGCAATCCAGCCGGGCATGCGGCCGATGGCGAAGATGACCGTAAACATTTCTATCGGAATGCCGATGGCTCGCATGATGATGCCGCTGTAGAAATCGACATTGGGATACAGCTTGCGTTCGACGAAATAGGGATCGTTGATCGCGGCTTCCTCCAGTTTCTTGGCGATATCGAGCAGGGGATCGACGCGCTTCAGTTTGGCGAGCAATTGATCGCACCGTTTTTTGATGATCTTGGCGCGCGGATCGTAATTCTTATACACCCGATGGCCGAAGCCCATCAGACGTTTGCCGCTCTTTTTGTCTTTGGCCGCGGCGATGAACTTGGAGCCATCGTCGCCGGAACGGTGGATGTCCGCGAGCATTTCCAACACCGCCTGGTTGGCGCCGCCATGCAGGGGGCCCCAAAGGGCGCAGACTCCAGCCGCCGCGCTGGCAAACAGGTTGGCTTTGCTGGAAGCCACCATGCGCACCGTGGCGGTCGAGCAGTTCTGCTCGTGATCCGCATGCAGCAGGAAGATCAAATCGAGGGCCTTGATCACTTCCGGTTCCGCATCGAATTCCTGGTACGGATTCGAGAACATCATGTGCAGGAAATTGGCGGTGTATTTGTAGGATGGCTTGGGGTAGATGGCGGGAAGTCCGCGGGATTTCCGATACGCAAAGGCGGCGATGGTGCGGACTTGGGAGAGGAGCCGCGCCGCTTGCACCACGAAATCCTCTTGCCGCTCCGAACTCAGGATTTCGGGATAAAAACAACTCGTGGCATTGATCATCGAGGAGAGAATGGCCATGGGATGCGCATGCGACGGAAATCCTTCGAAATGGAATTTCATGTCCTCGTGAATCGTCTCGTTCTTCGTCAGCAGATCCGAGAAGCGCTTGAGTTCCTCCTGGTTGGGCAGTTTGCCCATGATCAGTAAGTGGGCCACCTCCACGAACGTCGATTTTTCCGCCAGTTCCTCGATGGGAATGCCCCGGTAACGCAAGATCCCCTTTTCGCCGTCGATAAAGGTGATCTCGCTGCGGCACGATCCGGTGTTGCCGTACCCGTCGTCCAGGGTTATGTAGCCGGTCTTGTTTCGCAGGCTGCTGATGTCAATGGCCTTTTCGTGTTCGGAACCTTCGACGATGGGGAGTTCGTGGATTTGTCCGTTGATGTTCAGTTTGGCGGTGTTGTTCATAAGTGGTTTCGATTTATACCATTACCGCCCATATTATGGCAACCGGCGGTTTAGTGCAACGAAAGGAGATGACTTTTTTTGTCGGGATTGCCTTTGCCGACGGCTCATGTTTAAGTGGGCGCATGACGGGCACCCTCATCAACGCCGCCGCCATTGTCGCCGGAGGAATTTTCGGCCGGGTTGCCATCCGGCAACTCTCCAACGAACGTCAGGTGCTCATCAAACACCTGCTCGGGGTATTCACCGTTTATGCCGGGCTGAGCTTGACCTGGAACGGGCTCAATGGCTCGTGGCGCCAGGTTGGCCGGCAACTGCTCATCGTCGTCGCGGCCATGATGATCGGAAAGAGCCTCGGACGCCTGCTGCGCCTCCAGCGTGGATTCAACCGGTTGGGACAGTTCGCCCGGCGGTCATTCGAGCAGGCTGGCCAGGGCGGAGGCTGTCCGAACCCTGGCTTCGTGACCTGCGCCATTCTGTTCTGCGCGGAGCCCTTGGCGGCCTTGGGAGCGGTTCAGGACGGTTTGACCGGCAGCTACCAGCCCCTGGTTCTCAAAGCTATTATGGACGGTCTGGCCACCGTGGTTTTTGCGAGGACGTTCGGCTGGGGAGCGGTGCTGTCGGCCGTGCCGGTTCTAGCCTATCAGGGGACGCTGACGCTCCTGGTCCGGCAGTTGGAACCGTGGCTGCGTCAGGGGTCGCTGGTGGATGGCATCACCGCCACCAACGGACTCCTGATTTTCTGCGTCGCCCTGGTCATCCTGGAACTGAAAAAGGTGGATTTGGCCGATTATTTGCCCAGTCTGGCGATTGCGCCCTTGCTGACCTGGTGGTTGCGATAAACCCAAAATAAGTAGGAGACGAGACGAGGCTCTGGTCTTTTCACGTAGCGGCGTCTCGGCCGAGCGCCGCCATTTGCCGTGCGTGGGGCCAAGTATGCGGCGCTCTGCCGAGACGCCGCTACGGGGGATGGAGGGTTGCCCGAGCCGCTGCGGCGGGTCGGGAACGACCCCGCCGCGCCTGGGTAATTCTCCGCTTGGCGTTGCCTGCTAATATGGTACTCTGCTGACCACGCGACGGCGCCGGTTCCAGCCGGGCGAAGCGTGCAACGCATGAAACAGGTCTCTATTGCGCAGCTAAAAAGTTGGCTTGATGCGACGCTGGCCTTTTTCTATCCTGAGGCCTGTCAGATTTGCGCCCGCGCCCGCGCCACCCCGGAAGCAGGCTATGTGTGCGAGGGGTGCTACCAGCAGTTGCGGTTTATTAAACCGCCCTTTTGCGAGCGTTGCGGATTGCCCTTTGAAGGCGATATTACGGCGTCTTTCGAATGCAGTAATTGCCGGGAAATGGAATTGCATTTCGTGTCGGCGCGATCGGCGGTGGTGGCCAAGGGCGCAGCCCTGGAAATCATCCACCGGTACAAGTATCGACGGGCGCTATGGTTTGAGCCGTTGCTGGCAGACTTGCTGGTGCGCCAGGCGCAACCGATGATTGACCGGCGAGTTTGGGACTGGATTGTGCCGGTCCCGTTGCATCCGTTAAAACAACGTGAACGTGAATTTAATCAGGCTGAACGTCTGGCCGTCCGCCTCGCGGCGGCTACCCGCATGCCCGTAAAGCTCAATTGCCTCCGCCGGGTGCTCCCCACCCGCACTCAAACCCTGCTCAACCGCACCGAACGCACGGACAATGTCCGGCGCGCATTTGCGACACCGGATGGGCTCAAACTGGACGGGCCGCGCATCGTGCTGGTCGATGATGTTTTTACGACCGGGGCCACCACCAGCGCCTGCGCCCGCGCCCTTAAAAAGGCCGGCGCCTCGGAAGTATGCGTCTGGACCGTCGCGCGTGGACTTTAGATACCTCCGGGTCAACCTATGGCTACAACCCCATTCATTAAGAAAACCCTCGGATTGGAAACGGCCGAACCCGCCGTGACCCCGCCGCCTCACAATAACGCCGAAAAGGTTCTTAAAAAACCCAAGCTGGCCGGCGGCCGCAAACGGGACATCCCGGAAGGCCTTTGGAACAAGTGTCCCAAATGTTCCACCTTGCTTTACGACAAGGACTTGGATGCTAATCGCAAAGTCTGTATTCGTTGCGGCTACCATTTTCCCATCAGCGCGCGGGAACGAATCAATTCGCTGGTCGAAACCTGTTCCTTCGAGGAGATGGACGCCAACATGACCAGCGTCGATGCGCTCCAGTTTACCGGCGTGACTTCCTACTCCAACAAGCTGGAATCCTATCAGAAATCCACCGGGCTGAAGGATGCCGTCATCACGGGCATCGGCCGCCTGGCTGACTATCGCCTGGCGCTGGGTGTCATGGACTTTAGTTTCCTGGGCGGATCGATGGGATCGGTGGTCGGAGAAAAACTCACCCGCCTGATCGAGGCGGCCACCGACAAAGGCCTGCCGCTCGTGATCATTTCCACCAGCGGGGGCGCTCGCATGTACGAGGGCATGTTCAGTCTGATGCAAATGGCCAAGACGAGCGGCGCGCTGGCTTATCACGCCCGGAAAAAGCTGCCCTACGTAAGTGTGCTCACCCATCCCACCACGGCCGGAGTCATGGCCAGTTACGCCAGCCTGGGCGATCTGATCATCGCCGAGCCGGGGGCGATGATCGGTTTCGCGGGACCGCGGGTGATCAAAGACACGACCCAGGCCGAGCTGCCTCCCGGATTCCAGACCGCGGAGTTTCTGTTGGATCACGGCCTGATCGACATGATTGTGCCGCGCAACGAAATGAAGGCCGTGCTGTGCAATGTGCTGGATTATTTGGGGGTGGACCGAAAGCGATTGGCCGCCCTCGGTTAACCCGCGATTTCTAACTTTACAAATGACTGGGACGGCGCCACACTGTGGTTGATTTTATGAAGAAATTTTTATCCTTGGGGCTTTTGTCGCTGCTGCTGGCCGGTTGCACGACTACCATGGTCACCAATCTGACTCCCCCCCAGCAAGCGCGCAACGCGAACGGGCTTTATCCTTTTGAAGCCATTTTGGACAGCAATCAACAGAGCATGGTTAAGGACTCCGTCCAAGCCTGGGTTCGCATCGGCGAGGAGGCTTATCCCATGCGGCGGACGTCGCTCCTGAAGAATCGCTGGGAAGCCATGGTGCCGATTCCTGGAAACAAGGAGTTTGTCAATTACCAGTACAAGTTCAATTACGAATACCGTAGCCTGCCCAACCACCGGCCCAACAACAAGTTGTCGACGCCCTACCAGTTGCAGATCATCAACAAGTAACGCCATCCGCTCAGTAACTCATTCGGTCCAGTTTCACTTTGTCCCGGAAAATCCAATAGATGCACACGGTGTAGGAAATTACGAGGGGCACGCCGGTGATCGCAATCCAAAGCATAATGCCCAGGGTTTTGGCGGAGGAAGCCGCGTTGCGGATGGTCAGGCTATGGGTCGGATCCGGGTTGCTGAACACCAGGTTCGGAAACATCTCCAGGCCGAACAACCCCATCAACGTCACCAGGGCCGCGCAGGAGGAGAGAAACGCCCGCCCGTCGCGGCCGTGATGGATTTCGCGCGGAATGTTCGCGATGGCCAGCAGGTTCGCCAGCGCGAGGCTGAACAACCACGGATGGGCTCGCACCCGCGCCGCCATGTGCGGCACATAGAGCAGCGTGGCCATCGTCGTCACCGCGTAGCAGACGATGAAAAAAATCATACCATTCCGGACCCACCCGCGCAGCCGGTCGTGCAACGGTCCGGCGGTTTTCAGGAGCGCATAGATGGCCCCGTGCATCGTGAACAGGGCAAGGGTGGTGACGCCCAGCAGCAGGGAGTAGGGATGAAGCAGGCTCCAGAACGTGCCGGCAAATTCACCCCGTTCGTCGAGCGGGATGCCCCAGGCGATGTTGCCCATCGCCACGCCGATCAGGAGACTCGATAGGATGCTGCCCGCGCTGAACCCGATGTCCCACATCTGCCGCCACCAGCGCATGGGCTGCTTGCTGCGGAACTCGATGGCCACCGCGCGGAAAATCAGCGCCACCAGCAGCAGGACGAACGCCAGGTAAAAGCCGGAAAAGACGGTGGCATAGACATTCGGAAACGCCGCGAACAGCGCCCCGCCGCCGGTCACCAGCCACACTTCATTGCCGTCCCAGACCGGACCGATGGCGTTGAGCATGACGCGCCGTTCCTCGTCGGTTTTCGTAAACAGATGCAGCGCGCCCACGCCCAGGTCGAAGCCGTCCAGCATGGCGTAGCCGGTGAACAGCACGCCGATGAGGAGAAACCAAACCGTATTCAAATCGAGTGCGTCGAAGTTCATGCCGCCTCCCGCGTTGGCAGCGCCAGTTTGCCGGACGGCGATAAGTCCGCCGCCTCCGGCCCGTGCTGGATTTTGTCGTTGAGCAGATAGACGAAAACCGCGAACAGCAGCAGGTAAACCACGCTAAACAGGATGATGGAGGTCAGCACTTGGCTGGCTTTCACGACGGCCGATAATCCCGCCGACGTGCGCAGCAGCCCATAGACGATCCACGGCTGTCGTCCGACTTCGGCGGCGAACCAGCCGGCCTGGTTGGCGATTTGCGGCCCCAACACCGAAAACACCAGCAGCCAGAGCAGCCAGCGTTTTTCGCACAGGCAGCCGCGCCAGTAGTAAAACAACCCCAGCCCCGCCAGCGCAATCAGCCCCAGGCCGGCCGCCACCATGAGGTGATAGAACTGGAATACCAGATTCACCGGCGGCCGATCTTCCTTCCGGAATTCGCGCAAGCCCGTGACCGGTTGGTTGACGTCGTTGTGCGCCATAAAACTGAGCATCGCCGGAATCGCCACGCCGCCTTTGATTTTCTCCTCCTTTTCATCCACCCAGCCAAACAGCATCAGAGGCGCGCGGGAGGTGGTCGTATAAAGCCCTTCGAATGCCGCCAGCTTGGCCGGCTGGTTTTTCGCGACGCCCCTCGCGCTGTCGTGCCCGCTCACCAGTTGAAGCAGAGAGGCGAGCATTCCCGCCAGCAGCCCAACCCGCAGCGACGCCCGCGCAAAGTCCTCATGGCGCTGCTTGAGCAGGTACCACGCGCTGACGCTGACCACGAGGAACGCCCCCGCCTGCCACGCGCCGCACAAGGTGTGGAACAGCCGATCCATGGCTGACGGATTGAACACCATCGCCCAGAAATCGGTGATTTCAGCCCGCGCTTTCATGCCTTCGCCCACGATGTGGAAACCGGCTGGCGTTTGCATCCAGGAGTTCGCCACCACAATCCAGATCGCGCTGAAGTGCGCGCCCAGGCAGACCATGCCGGTCGAGAAGAAATGGACCTTGCGGCTGACCCGGTCCCAGCCGAACACCAGCACCGCCAGAAAACCCGATTCCAGGAAGAAGGCAAAGATGCCTTCCGCCGCCAGCGCGCTGCCGAAAACATCGCCGACGTAACGGGAATAGGTTGCCCAGTTGGTGCCGAACTCGAACTCGAGCACAATGCCCGTGGCCACGCCGATGGCGAACGTGAGCGCCAGGACCTTGGTCCAAAACCGGGCCATCTGGTGATAGACAGGCTGGCGGGTCTTGAGCCAGAGACCCTCCATGATAACCAGCAAAAGCCCCAGCCCGATGCTCAACGGCGGATACAGATAATGAAACGCCGTCGTGAGCGCAAACTGGAGCCGGGATAGCAGCAGAACGTCCATAACGTAGTGAGATAGGTAACATAGAATACGCTGACGGTCAAGGAACGGCGGCCTGGTTGTCGGAGGACCGCATCCCCCAAAGTTCAAATATCTTTGGCTCGAATTGGCCCTGCTGGCCGCCCCGCCAGCATGCCGCAGGCGGCGTGAATGTCCCGGCCCCCGCTGTAACGGCG
>JADGRT010000310.1 GCA_017880715.1 Verrucomicrobiia bacterium
CTGCCGCCGTTGCCCCCGGCAACCCGACCTGCGCCATGACTCTTTACCGACGGAAGTTCAGAGAGCAAACGGGCTTGATCAAGGAGGTTTGACCTTGAAGGTTTTATTTATCGGCGGCACGGGTTTTATCAGCACATCAGTCAGCCGGCTGGCGCTGGCCAAAGGGCTCGACCTGTATCTGCTCAATCGTGGGTTGCAGAAACCAGACTTGTCCGGGGCCCAGAGCTTGACCGCTGACATTCACCAGCCGGAGCAGGTGCGCGCCGCGCTGCGAGATTTAAAGTTTGACGTGGTGGTGGATTGGATCGCCTATACGCCGGAGGACATCGAGCGCGACCTGGCGATCTTCCGGGGCCGCACCCGGCAGTTTATTTTTATCAGCTCCGCCTCGGCTTACCAAAAACCTCCCGGCCACCATGTCATCCGGGAGTCAACGCCGTTGCACAATCCCTATTGGGAATACTCGCGCAACAAGATCGCTTGCGAAACGCGCCTGACGCGGGCCGGTCGCGAAGAAGGCTTTCCGGTCACGATTGTCCGCCCTTCGTTGACGTATGGTGACGCGAACTTCCCCATCGCGCTGGGTGGCTGGGGTTGCTACACCCTGGCTGATCGTCTAAAAAAGGGGCGGCCAATCATTGTCCACGGCGACGGTTCCTCCTTATGGGTCGTGACCCATGCCGAAGATTTTGCGCGGGGGTTTCTCGGTTTGGTTGGGAATACGCAGGCCATGGGCGAGGCTTTCCACATCACCTCGGACGAAGTGCTGACCTGGAACCAGATTTATGAAACCATCGCCGATGCCCTGGGGGTGAAAGCCAACATCGTCCACCTGGCCTCCGATTTTATCGCCCGCATTTCACCTCCGCTGACCGGCCCCTTGCTGGGCGACAAAACCTGGAGCGCGGTTTTCGATAACAGCAAAATCAAAGCGTACGTACCGGGGTTCCAGGCGGTCATTCCTTTCCGTGAAGGCATCCGTCGAACGCTGGCATGGTTCGACGCCGACAAAAACCGTCAGCGCGTGGACGAGGTTGTGAACGCCGAGCTGGACCGTATTCTTGCAGCTTACGCCGCAAAGGCAGCGTAGGCGTTGCCGCCGGCAAATAATGTCTCAACACCCTTCACTGGGGTCAGCGGGTGGTATGATGCCAATTCCCAGAGACAATCGGTGCAATGGGCAGGGCGGCGCTGCCGGCTCGCGATCTATCGGAGCTGCGCCGCCGGGTATGATGGCCGCGCAGCCGCGCGGCCCTACCGTCTGGAATAGGTGCCGATTATTATCGGGAAATGGCATGAGCCGGGTCGCAATTACTTTTGTGCCTTAAGAATTTCGAGGCACTCCATCATGGCCCGCCCGTTGTGGTAACCGGATTTCCAGATTTGCGCCTTGTCGCCGCTGGGAGTGCCGTCGGGCATGATGGTGTCAAACCACTCGCCGTTTTTCCAATCCACCTGATGTTTCCCGATCCAGTCGTACGTTTTTTCAAAGACGCGGAGATACCTGGCATCATGCGTCAGGCGATACATATAAAGCGCGCTCACACAGGCCTCTGACTGGACCCACCAGCTTTTCTCACGGTTCTGGGCGGGTTGATTGAATGCGCCGTAGTAGAAGAAACCGCCCTGGTCTTCGTCATAGCCATATTTCAGCGCGTAATCGAACAACGCACGATAAAGGTCAAGCAGCGGATAATTTGAAATCCCCGCGGCGTCGCAAGCGTCATTCAGCAGCCAGATGTTTTCCAGGTCGTGTCCATAGGACACCCGTGCGTAGTTGCCGGTGAGCACCGGTTCCCAGTTGCGCTGATACTTGTCCGTGCAGGCACCGAGGCCTTTACGGACAACGGCGTTGCTTTGGATGGCGATCAATTCCAGCAATCGCTCCCGTGCCAGTGGCAGCTTGCTTGCCCGGTAAAAGGTGGTCATTGCCTCCAGCAAATGCAGATGCGTGTTCATCAGCTTGAAATCAGGCTCCCCCATGTAAGTCATCTCTCCGGGCGGGGCCGGCGTCCAATCTTCGTTGAACCACTCGAGGTAGCCGCCATAAATTTTGTCGTGCGCTTTCGCCTCCATCAAATTGAAAAGCCGGGTCGCAAGATCCAGGACCTCTTTTTTTCCCGTGGCCAGGTAGTACTCAGAAAGCGCGTAAAGGGCGAAGGATTGGCCGTAAAGATGTTTCTTGAGCCGCAGTTTTTTTTCGCCCGTGACGTCCACTTCCCAGTAGAAACCGCCGTTCTTTTGATCCCACATTTTTCCCTTCAGAAAACGATAGCCGGCGTCCGCCGCGTCCAGGTATTCCTGACCGCCGTAGCCGGTGCGTGCCAGGTGTGAGTAGAACCAGACCATCCGCGCCTGCGTAACGATCATTTTGGTCCCCGGACCTTTCAGCCGTCCCTTGATATCGTGGTTGAGCAGGTAGCCGCCGTTTGTTCGGTCGATCGTTTTCGGATACCAGAACGCGATAATGTTTTCCGTGAGGTTGGTTTCAAGCCTGGGCCGGTAGATTTTTGCAGTGTCAGCCAAATCCTGGCCAGGGAGCCGGGCCATGGACAAGAATAGCAAGGCCGCAAGCCAGCCGGTGGTTTTGTGAAATTGCATGGGTTGTTGGCTACGGCATTGCCGGCGCAAAGGCGAGATTTTTGCTGCGAACGCGACCGGGGTGACTTGTGAATCAAAAGACGGCGTCATACCAATTCCCAGAGACAATCGGTGCAATGGGTAGGGCGGCGCTGCCTGCTCGCGATCTATCGGAGCTGCGCCGCCGGGCATGATGGCCGCGCGGCAGCGCGGCCCCACCGTCTGGAATAGGTGCCGATTATTATCGGAAAATGGTATCAGTCTGTTTCCTCGGCGAATGATTTTTAAGAATCGTTCCCGCCGGTGCTTTTGTATGGTTGCCTTGTTTGGCAGTAATTTCATAGCCTTCCATGATTCGGGCTTCAGAAGCATCCGCGCCGTGGTTGCGGCGATGCTTTAAAGCAGGAAGCCAGCGAGGCGCAATAGCGCCGACAATAACATGAAGAATACTATTTGCCTTTTGCTCGCCATGATCCTGGTATCCGGATGCCGCACCCCTCAGGCAGCCGCCAATCCGGAGTCGAATGCCAGGGCAAAAGCCATTTTAAAGTATGTTCAAAGCCTTGAGGGGCGCACCAACAAATGTGTGATGTCCGGCCAATTTTCCAATTTTGGGCAGGGAGCGGACTTGCGTTTGGTGAATGAGATTCACGATCAGACGGGTCATTGGCCGGCGATCCTCGGCGTTGATTATGCCGGCCGGGGTGGCATTACCCACGACGCACCGAACCAAGCCGCCATCGAGTATTGGAAGCAGGGCGGGTTGGTCACCATCAGCGCGCATCTTTACAATCCCGCCCGGACGAATGTGGATGGCGGGGGACTGTGCGACAAGTGTGTTGATCTTGACACCTTGCTTGATCCCCGGTCCGAGACGCATGTTCGTTGGATGCACGAACTCGATCAACTGGCCGGGGGCTTGCAGCAACTCAAGGAGGCCGGCGTGGTGGTGCTGTGGCGGCCGTTTCACGAGATGAACGGTGATTGGTTTTGGTGGGATGGCAAAGACCCGGCGACGTTCATCAAATTGTGGCAGCAGATGTTCAACTACTTCACAAAAACGAAAGGCCTGGACAACCTGCTCTGGGTTTACGCACCGAACCATGGGGACAAGACCGCCGCCTACTATCCCGGTGACCGCTATGTGGACCTGGCCGGGCTCGACGCCTATACGGACTTCATTGACACCAACCACATCAAGGGCTACGCCGAGATGGCGCAAATCAAAAAGCCTTTCGGGTTTACAGAATTCGGGCCGTACGGGCCCAGTAATCCCCCGGGCGACTATGATTATCTCCGGTTCATTCAGGGAGTGCAAAAGGATTTTCCCCGGACGGTATTCTTTATGAGCTGGAACGCCAAATGGAGCCTGGCCCGGAACACCAACACGACGGAATTATTGAATCATCCCTGGATCGTCAATCGGGAGGATTTGCCCAAGGGACTTGCGGGGAGCCCGTGATCTGCCACCGATGCGATGGCATTCACGAAGACAAACGCCCGACCAATTTCACAACCCTCACGGCTGCCACACGGCGCGCCAGAATTGTTGGGCGGTGCCGGGTGAAATCGCATTGGTGATGTTCAAAACATTCCCGACCAGCCTGTTTGTCGAGACCGGGATCCAGGTGAACAAATCCGGTGAACGCTGGATGATGTAAGGTGTGCCCGGCTGGCCATGGAGTTGCAGGACGAATTGTCCCGGTTGCGGCAGGAGTGCGGACAGTTGTGCCGGACCAGGCGTAAAGGTGAACAGCGTC
>JADGRT010000311.1 GCA_017880715.1 Verrucomicrobiia bacterium
GGCGTCATAGGTGATGGCCCCGATCCCATAAGTATCCCGGAACGCTTCGGTCCGCAGATCGAAGTTTATCAAATAAAAAGGCACGCCCCATCCCAGACACGAAATGGCCATGTGAAGACGGTAGCAAATCGCCAAGTCAGCGGCGCGGAAATGTTCGTAGTAGGTTTGAGTTTCATTGCCGAAATACAGCGGCTTTCGTCCGAATTTGCTTAGCATCGGCTCGAGATAATCGACGTCGCGTTCGTCATGGGCAATGACTTCAAATTCGAGGCCTCGCGTTTCCAGGATCTGTAAGACACGTCGGAACGTCGCAACCATCAACGTGCTCCGCACATAGCCACGGTGACCCCATTTCGGCAGGAAACGGGCGGGTGGTGCGCTAATCACTACGCGGCGCACTGGGGAAAAGCGCATCGGTTGATGCCCCACAAAAGTTGCGGGGCAGGCGGTCATTTGGCACTTGATTCCGAGGCTAGCCAGCCATGCCACCGTGTTCAGGTCGCGGACCGCCACGCCGATGGCACGCTCATGGGAGGCTCGAATTTCGGCGACGGACTTGTTTGACAACGGCCGAACCTTGCGTCCCCGTACCGAGCCCACACCCAATCCAATGAAAGCCATCGGCGGTCGTAGCGCGCGAATCGACTCCAAGTCAGTGACGAAGCGCCACTCCGGGCCTTCATACAGATTGCTTCCGCCCACGACCACCAAGTCGGCCTCAGCATTGGTGCGCTCCAGGTTCGCCCCGGTTAACCCCACCGGCACTTTGGAACGGCGCTGCGGATCATTGGCCGGAAGTTCAACCATCCGGACTCCGGAAAACTGTTCACGAAGGCACAGGTGGATGCCATCGCGCACAAAGAGGTCGCCGACGTTCAACGTAAACGGGACATAGTGGTGAATGACCATACGGCGCACGCCCAATTCAACTAAAAGGGAATTGTTTTTTGAGGTTGGCACCGTAATAAACCAAGGTGGTTATTTCAGTGCACTCGAGCTCTGAGCCATCATTTTGCTGACGGTAGTTGCTGGTAAGTGATGCGCTCAGTCTCATATGTGTTGGATAGTGCGCCCATGTAATGTAAAAATTGTCGAAAGATTTTTACCCCCCAGCCTCCACAAATCAAATGAATTCGGCGTAGTTCATATAGGAAAGCGGCTGCCCCCCCGGACAAAGCCCCGAGCCAAATGGGGACGGCTGGCCCGGCTTAGCGGATTCAACCGCGGTAAAAATCCAGCGTCCGCGCCAGACCGTCCGCCCAGGACACCTTCACCTCGTAGCCCAGGTCGCGCTGCGCCGCCGAGATGTCCGCCAGCGAGGAGTGTACGTCGCCGACGCGCGGCGGCTCGAAGCGCGGTGCCAGCTGCCGACCGGTGAGCCGGTTTAACTCGGCGACCAGTTGCAGCAGGGAAATGGACTGGCCCGCCGCGACGTTGAACACCTGGCCCGCCACGCGTTCCGCGGGTGCCTCGGCCGCCAGCAGGTTCGCCGCCACGGCATTCTCGACGTAAGTAAAGTCGCGCGATTGCTGCCCGTCGCCATAGATCACGGGAGCCTCCCCCCGCAGCAGGCCGGTGCAGAATTTGGCGATGACGCCAGAGTACGGAGAATCGAACGCCTGCCGCGGTCCGAAGACATTGAAATAGCGTAGCGCCACCGTTTCCAGGCCGTAGAGCCGGTGAAAAAGCTGGCCGTATTTCTCGCCGGCGTACTTTTGCAGCGCATAGGGCGACAACGGATTGGGCGGCAGGCCTTCGTACTTCACCGGCGCTTCGGTGTTACCGTAAATCGAGGAGGAGGAGGCGAACAGGAAGCGTCTGATCCGGGCATCCCGCGCCGCCAACAGAACCTTCAGCGTGCCGTCGAGGTTGTGGGCGTTGGTCTCCAGGGGTTGCGACACGGAGCGCGGCACCGACGCCAGCGCCCCCTCATGGAACACCCAGTCGCAGCCGGGCATGATTTTCGCCAGCAGTTTTTCGTCGCGGATGTCTCCTTCGATCAATTCCAATTCGTCGCCGCCGCGCCGCCAGGCGAGATTGGCGGTGCGGCCGAGGCTCAGATTGTCCAGCACCACCACGCGCCCCCCCCGCCGGCAAAGCGCCTCCGCCAGATGGGATCCAATGAATCCGGCGCCGCCGGTGATCAGTGCTTTCATGCCTTGAAGTAAAAATCTGGTTTAATATCAGGGGATTAGGCCCGGCTGGCGAGAAAATATTGGGCGAAAAAGCCGCTTTATTTTTTTGGCCACCAGGGCAAAGTCCTGGCAATAAATGATTGAAAAACCGGCAACCCGGCGCCCCTGGCGCATCGCCCATTCCGAAGCATCCCTCGGCTGGGGCGGCCAGGAGCATCGTATCCTCGCCGAATTGGCCGGGTTCCAGGAGCGCGGCAGCCAGGTCTGGCTTCTGGCCCCGCCCGAAAGCCAGATTATTCAGCGGGCGGATAAAGCGGGCATTCCTACGGTCCCGCTGGATTTTGCCAAACACCGTTTTCCCCTGAATGCGCTGCATCTGGCCCGCTGGCTTAAACAGCAGCGCATCGAAATCCTCAATCCGCATAGTTCGCGCGACGGCTGGCTGCTGGGTGTCGCCGGGCGTCTGGCCCGCGTGCCCTTCATTGTTCGCACCCGGCACTTTGATGTGCCCATCCCCAACCCTTGGCTAAGCCGCCTGGTTTACGTCCGTTTGTGCGACCACATTCTGACGACCAGTCCCAAAGTCACCGATCATTTGCGGGCTTGCTTCCGCCTTCCCTTGGAGCGGGTCACCACGGCGTCCACCGGGGTGGATTTGGAGCAGTTTGCGCCGGTGGGGCCCGTTGCGCATTTGGTTCCGGAAGCCCAGACCGGAAAAATCCCGCTCATCGGGATGGTGACGGTCATCCGGCACGCGAAAGGATGCCAGACGTTGGTGGCAGCGGTGAAATTGTTGAAGGAGGCCGGCTTTCCCGCCCATTATGTGATCGTCGGCGAAGGTCCCTCGCGGCCGTGGGTGGAACAAATCGTTAGAGAGGCCAAGCTGGCCGGAGACTTCACCTTCGCCGGCCATCGCGAAGATGTTCCAGCCGTGCTGCGCGCTTTAAGCGTGCTGGTCATCCCCTCGTTGCACGAAGCCGTGCCTCAAACCGGCCTTCAGGCGCTGGCCACCCAGACCCCGGTCATCGGCAGCAACGTGGGCGGCATCCCGGAAATCATTCGCCACGGCGAAACGGGCCGCCTCTTTCCCGCCGGCGACGCCGCCGCCCTCGCCGCGGCGATCCGGGAAACGGTTGAAAACGAGGCCGCCACCCGCGCCTTGTCGGCTCGTGGACGGGCGTTCGTCGCGGCCAACCACAGCCGCGACCTCATGCTCGATAAAATCGAGGCCCTCTACCGCCGCCATTTGCCAGAACCTAGAACCGAATAATCTGGTTGAAAATCTGTCATATTTTATTCTAATAACCCTCGGTGAGCACCGAATCCATTTACGCCGCCGTCCTGAGGATAGCCCAAGACCACGCGCGGACCGCCCCGGTCAAATGCCATCTCGACGTCGGGTCTGGCCGGGGACAGCTCATCGAGCGTTTCAGACAACGACTCCACACTGAGTCAACCGCCTGCGACTACACGGACACGTTGATGAAGTTGCCCGGCCAGAAAGTGGACGTGGTTAACTTAAATGAACAGTCTTTGCCTTATGCCAATGCTGCTTTCGACATTCTGACCGCCACCGAAGTCATCGAGCATTTGGAGCATTACCGGGAAACGCTGCGGGAGTTTCACCGGGTGTTGCGACCGGGCGGTCTTTGTATCCTCACCACCCCCAATGTGCTCAGTCTCAATTCGCGACTGCGCTATCTGTGGTTCGGATTTCCCAATCTCTTCGGCCCGCTGCCGGTCAAAAACAGCGCGCTGTATTCCACCGGAGGACACATCAACCCGGTCACTTTCTTTCATGTCGCCCATTCCTTGCTGGACGCCGGTTTTGTCCATCCGGCGATGACGGCTGACAAATATCAACGTTCGGCTTTGGCGAAGCTGGCTTTTGGGTGGCTGCCCATAAAATTCTTCGGCGCGCTATCCCGCCGCAAGGAAGTCGTCAAATACCGAACGATTGACCAGCACAATGCGCCCTTGGTGGACGCCATGAATTCGACGGGCATGCTCTTGAGCCGGTCCATTGTGGTCAGCGCGGTCAAACCGCCCGGCGATGCCGGGTAGCGGAAGTGGGTGACGGGTGCAACGCGCTTCTTTCGCCGCACGCTGGCGGTTGAGACGGCGCTTTGGGAATGACGCTGCTGACCTGTGCCTTAGTTCTACTGCGGCAAATCTCGTAAAAATATCTCTCAGATTTTTAACC
>JADGRT010000312.1 GCA_017880715.1 Verrucomicrobiia bacterium
CCCGAAGGGACGGCTGAGCTGGCGATTCTCAGCCGTCCCTTCGGGACTTGGCACACCCGGACCCCGGTCCCAGCGTTGAAACGCTGGGCTATTCTCAGCTATCCCTCCGGGATGACGGCATTGAAATCCTAGTGGCATTGGACAAGCTGTCCGCGCTACAAAAACGTGGCAGCCGACGTGAGTCGGCTCAAACTCCCGAGTTTGGCGCAGCTTTTCAAATGTTCGGCGGAGACAAATGATCCGGCTCACGCCGGATGCTACGAAAAAAGTGAGTTGTACCCGATATTGGGCACGTCTGTCTGTCTGGATTTACAGGATAGGCTCGAGATTCTAGAGATTCAGGCATCCTGTTAATCGGGTAAGGCGATGATGACAGGATTCACAGGATGGACAGGATAGGTTGGGCGTTCAGGCATCCTGATAATTGGCAATCAATGGCCCTGCCAGCCGAACAGGCTGCGGGTTTTTATCACATGGGCCACCGGCGCCGGCACCATGGTCTCCCAACTTAAATCACCGGCTTTGAGTTTCATCAAAACCTCTGCCGCGGTGATGCCTAGGTAGGCTTCATTGATGCCCTGGAGGGGTTCGATGGCGTGATTTTCCAGCAGATGGGCATAGAGATGGCGCAAATGAGGCGCCACCTTGAAGTTTTGGGCGGTGACCAGTTCGCCGGTGGCGGGATCGCGCCGAGGGTGGATGTAGAGTTTGACGTTGTTGCGAAACAGTTTGCCAAAAGACTCGAGAATGCCGCCTTCCAAATGGGTGTAATATTTTTCTTCAAAGATGGCGTGCAAGGTGGGGATGCCCACGGGGATGCCGATCTTTTGCTGGGTGTACCGCGAAAGATAACCGGCCAGCCGGTAGTATTCGCCGTAGTTGGAGATGAGCACGGTCTGGTTAAGGGCGCTTAGGATATCCACGCGCGCCAGGAAATCGGAGTGGTCAATGTTGCCTTCCGATAGCAGATTGCGCAGGGTGATTTCCAGCAGCACGACGGCGTCGTCGCTCTTCGCGTTCGCTTCCCGCAGGAATTGGGCGCGGGCGCATTCGAGCATGTCGAGGGTCAACTTGGTCAGGGGCCGGAAGCTGCCACGTTCAACGAGAATTGGTTTTTTATAAAACACCTCGGCAGGCTGGACGACCTCGCCTTGAGCCGTGAACAGGGCGGCTTGGGCCAGTCCCTGTTGAACCAGTTGCAGGCTCATGAGGCGGTTGTCCACCTGGGCGAAGGCCGGCCCCGTGAACTTGATCAGGTCCACCTCGATACGTTCCACCGTCAGGTTGTCGAGGAGTGAGCCGATGAGGGTGTCCGGTTGCACATGGAGGTAAAAGGCACCATAGACCAGGTTGACGCCGATGATGCCGAGGGCTTCCTGTTGCTGGACGTTTTCGCGCTCGAGCATGCGGACATGAATGATGATGTCAGACGGTGGGGCCTGCGGCTGATGTTGAAAGCGCACGCCCATCCAGCCGTGCGCTTCGGCATTGCGGCCATAACTGCGGGCGGCGACGGTGTCGGCGAAAACGAAGAATTTGGTGATGCCACCACGCTGCTGAGCCAGTCGTTCGAGCAGGAGAGCATATTCGTGGTCCAGCATGGTTTGGAGGCGCTGCCGGCTTACGTACCGTTCGCTGGGGCCGTAGATGGCGTCGCTGAAGGCCATGTCGTAAGCGGACATGGTTTTGGCGATGGTGCCGGCGGCGCCGCCGACGCGGAAGAACCAGCGGGCGACCTCCTGGCCGGCGCCGGTTTCGGCAAAGGTGCCGTATTTAGTCGCATCCAGATTAATGTGCAGCGCCTTATGATGGGTATCGACGATTTCGCGATTCATGTGGGAACATTATAGCTCAGCGCAAAGGAGCCGCAACCTGACAGAAAGAGGTTGCCGCCTCCCACCATCCCCAGTCATTAAAATGGGCGTCGTGTAACTCCGCCCTCCGAATAAATGGGCGTCGTGTAACTCCGCCTCCGCAGGCGCCGGCTTTTTTCGGTTAGTTGTTGACCGCGAGGGTGGATTGAAACACTATGGCCGCAGCGGGAGCGGCTTCGGCTTGCTCGTTCCAAGTTTAACATCAACCTCAGAAAATCATGCCACAGCCACAAGCAGATAAGCGGAAAGTGTTCTTCACGCTGATGGCTCCGAAAGCTCGCAGCGTTGCGCTGGTCGCCGATTTTACCAATTGGGCGCAGGAACCTCTGGAATTAAAACAGCAGAAGAAGGGAAGGTGGAAGGCCACGACGTTGTTGGCACCCGGGTCTTATCAGTATCGATATTTGGTGGATGGACAATGGTGGGACGATCCGGACTGCCAGACACGCGCGCCGAATCCGTTTGGCGGCGAGAATTGCGTGCGGGTGATTGTTTAGTCCTTTGGGGCCGCGATCTCGTCGCTGGCGGGGCCGGTTTTTTTATGGATTTTCTGGGGCGTGGGATCGGGAAGGGCCGGAGGGGCGTCCTTAGCCTCGATTTCCTCCTCCAATCCCAGGTGTTTTCGGGCCTTGGCGGCGGCGGCGGTGTTTCCGTATTCGGCGTCGATTCGCTCCAGGAGCGTCCGGGCTTTCTCGGGTTGGTTCAACTTGGTCGAATAGAGGTTGCACAAATGAATGGCGGTCCACCCCCATTGTTCGGGCGGCAATTTCTGTTTCAGGACCTCCTCATATTCCAGAGCCGCTGCGATATGGTTTTTTAAATCCTTTTCGTAGATTTCGGCGATGCGCAAGGCCACGTGTTGTTCGTGAGGATGGTCCTTCAGGTAATTACGCATGAGCTGAATGGCATCCAGCGGATTGCCGTTGGCCCATTCCTGTTCGGCCAGCTCGTATTCCGGGGTTTTAACCAACTCCCCTTCGTGATCGAACAAAATCTTGCCGGTTTTTTCGACCACGTAATGCGATATGGCATGGCCCATCACCAATCCCACGCCAATGGCAAAAACGACAAACAACGCCCCGTAGGCCATCATGTGATTTGGAACCGTGCGGATAGAACCTTTCCGGGACTTATCGTAATTGGGGAGGTTGGCAACGGGATCCGCCTGGGCGCGTTGCAGGCCCGAATCCATGAAACGGACGTAACTCCGGTAAAAGAGCGCGCCGAAAAGGCACGTCCCAATGACCAGAACCAGATGAAGGCCGAGTTTTAAGCTGCTATTCATCCGCCAAAACGCTTGCGATAGTAAAGCATGAATCCTGCCGAAGGAAACGGGAAAATTCAGAAAAAAAGGCGCGGGTACGAACCCGCGCCGGCGTTTCAATCAGCTAGGCCCCTCTTTAGGCGATGACCACCTTTGGGGGATTGTCCAAGATATTATGCTTGCTCGGCATGGGTGGTTTCAAGGTGCGGAAATCGCCCCATTGCATCTTGGCGGCATCGGTATAGAGCAATTCCGGGCCATACTGGAATTTCGCGTTGAGGATGGCATCCCATTCGACCGCAGCGCCGCTGTAGGCGGCTTCGCGGCCCATAATGGCTGTGAGCGTGGTGTCCGTCACATTCTTAATCTCATTCAGCTCGGTGTTGTTCACAATGGCGTTGATGAGATCGACATGCTCATTCACGTAACCGTTGTCGGGTGCCTTTCCGCTGTATTTCCAGGCTTCGCCGCCTTTTGGCGTGATGCTGTTGCGCCCGTCGTTCATCGAGGATACACCCTTGGAGCCGTGCGCGTGTTCGCTGACGGAAGACCAAGACCGTTGGATCTGGCCGCAATAGCTGAACATGCGCACGCCGTTGGCATACTCGAACTCGATGTCGAAATTGTCCCAAATTTCGCCCGACAGGTTGCCCAACTGTTGGCGCGAGCCCTGGCCCCAGCAGCGAATGGGGTGGTCGTTCATGATCCAATTGCAAACGTCGATGTCGTGCACGTGCTGTTCGACGATGTGATCGCCGCACAACCAGATGTAGTGGTACCAGTTGCGAACCTGCTTTTCCAAAGTGGTCGCGCCTTTGTCGCCGCGGTGCCAGATCGGTCCGCCATTGACCCAGTAGGCGCGGAAGAACGATATGTCACCGATCGCGCCATCCTGGATGCGTTTGACGGTTTCTTGATAGCTCGGTTTGTGACGGCGCTGGGTGCCGGCGGCCACTTTCAAACCCTTCTGCTTGGCTTCTTCGCCCGCTGCGTACATGATGCGACAGCCGGCGCCATCCACAGCCACCGGTTTTTCGGTGAAGACATTTTTTCCGGCGGCAATGGCGGCCTTGAACTGGGGCGCCTTAAATCCGGGCGGGGTTGCGATGATGACATAGTTAACGCCGGGAACCTCGATGGCTTTCATGTAGGCATCGAGACCGCTGAAGCATTTGTCCTCGGGGACGCCGAATTTTTT
>JADGRT010000313.1 GCA_017880715.1 Verrucomicrobiia bacterium
CGTCGATGATGCGGGTGGCCCTATTGGGCTTGAACACCCAAACGTTTTGGGAGGGGTGGGCGCGCGCCCAATGGACAGAATCCCAATGGCTGGAGTTCCAGACGCAATATCGCGACACGGATCTTCTGGCGGATCTGGATCGCGCTATTCGCGTGGGTGAGATAAGGGCTATGAACCACAGGCTGATCGACATCTCCGGCGCCCAACTTGCCAAGGCGTATAGCAGCAACCGGCGGTCTGCAAAATTCGACCCGGTCGAATGGTTCATCCGAGTGGCGCCGCGAGGTTGGCTGCGCCAAAACCAGGTGGTTCATAGCCAACTCATGACCCTCTCCACGCTGGAGTCCTTTGATGCCTCACAACAGCGAATATATCCCAAAAAACAGGCGGAAAATAGCCGCAAGCTGGCAGCAGCGATCAGTAAAGTGACACCGTACAATGTGATCGCCAGAATCGGCATTCCCAATATTGCGAGAGCGGCTGAGGTCGCGGCGCGCAATCAGACCATGGCCAAACTCGCCGAGTTGGTTTGCGCCTTGGAGCGCTACCGGTTGAAAAACGGGAGCTATCTCGAAACCCTCCAGATGCTCACTCCGGACTTTATCGAAAAGCTGCCGCATGACCTGATCACCGGCGAACCGTTCAAGTATCGCCGCCCGGCCGACGGCCAGTTCCTCCTCTATTCCGTCGGCTGGAATGAACAGGATGATGGCGGCGTGATCGCGATCAATCCGCAAGGACAGTGGGCTGCGGACCAAGGCGACTGGGTCTGGCCGGCGAAGCCGAGCAAGCTGTAGCCAAGTCCGCTGGTGTCGGCCTGGAGTTTGGTTTTCTCCATGGCGAGCGTTGGCAATGCGTGTTAAGAGTATAGCGATGAAACGCCGGTTCTATCTCTTTTTTATCTTGGCAGCCCTTTTGCTCGGCGGCGTGGGTTGGTGGGTCCTGCATACCGTGCGTTTGAAAATGCAGACCGAGCTCGAACAGGACTTGCGCACCATCCTCATGGCGGATGTCACCGCCTTGAAGGCTTGGATGGAGGCCCAGCTTAAAACGGCCAATTTTATCAGTCGCGAACCGCGCGTGCGCGACCTGGTCTCCGAGTTGGTCACGCTTTCCCGTCAAACCAACGCTCCCCGCGACGCGCTCCTGACCGCCAAAGCGCAAACGGACCTGCGGAATTACCTGACGGAAGTCGAGCAGCGCATCGGGTTGCGGGGATTCAACGTGATCAGCCGGGATGGCATCATCGTGTCAGCGCCACGGTCGATGATGGTCGGCCGGAGGGTCAGAGGCCCCGGCCTTTCCAACCTGACGAAGGTGTTTGAATCAGGCGAGCCCCAGCTTGTCATTCCCCTCCGCAACGCCCCGGGAACGCCGCCCGGGCTCGGCCGGGGACCCGGGCCGGGAAAGCAGCGACGCGGCCCGTTTCCAGACCGCCCATCGACCAATTCCTTCGAACCCCGGAATCCTCGTCCGAAATCCAACCCACCTGAGATTCCCCCCGACGCGCTTCGGCGGGCGGATGCGCGGCCGCCGGAAGAATCGGAGGTTCAGCCTCAGTTGACGGTGATGCTCAGCAGCCCGGTGAAGAACCCCCAGGGAGAAGTGATTGCCGCCATCGGATTCACGATTCCCACCGAAGACGATTTTACCAGGATGCTCTCGGCACGGTTCGGCGAAACCGGCGAGACGCTCGCGTTCAATCGGGAGGGCGTCATGATCTCGCAGACCCGGTTCGAAGACCAGTTGAAAAAACTCGGCCTGCTTTCCCAGGAGCCGGGCGCCAGCTCGGTTTTGACCCTGCAACTGCTCGATCCCGGCGGGGATTTAACCCAAGGCTACCCGCCGGCGACCCCGCGGGCGGATCAGCCGCTGATTCATCTGGCCGCAAGGGCGCTGGCGGGACAACCCGGGCTTGATCTCTCGGGATTCAGAGATTATCGGGGCGTCCAAGTGGTCGCGGCCTGGACCTGGCTGCCGCAATACGAACTGGGCATCGCCACCAAGGTGGACTACCGTGAGGGCTACCAATTGCTGCTGGCGCTGCAGCGGATGTTTTTGCTTTTAATGGCGTTGTTGGCCGTGTGCGCCGTGGGCTTTCTGTTCTACTTCTTAATCATAGTCAAGCTGCGCCGCAAAGTCAAACAAGCCGAGCTGATGATGCGGGAACTGGGCCAGTTCCGGTTGGAGGAAAAAATTGGGGAAGGCGGCATGGGCGTGGTGTATCGCGCCCGGCATGCGCTTTTGCGGCGTCCCACCGCCATCAAACTGCTGTTGCCGGACAAAGCAAGCGCGCAGACCATTGCCCAGTTTGAAAATGAGGTGCGTCTGACCAGCCGGCTTACCCATCCGAATACCATTCAGATATACGACTTCGGGCATACCACCGACGGGATTTTTTACTACGCCATGGAATTTCTCGAGGGCCTCAGCTTGCGCGATCTGGTTCTGCGGGAGGGACCGATTCCCCAAGGCAGGATTCTTTTTATCCTTCAGCAAATCGGTGGTTCGCTCAAGGAGGCCCATGACGCCGGCTTGGTTCATCGCGATGTCAAACCGGCCAATGTCTTCCTGACCAACCGCGGCGGACGCGCCGACTGGGTCAAGGTCCTGGACTTCGGACTGGTAGCGCGTTTTGACGACGAGGAAAACCTCAACGAACGGGGTATCTCCACCGCCAGCATCGCGGGCACACCCGGTTACATGGCTCCCGAAGCGCTGGCCAGCCCCGCTCGAGTGGATGCCCGCTCCGATATCTACTCCGTAGGCGCCTTGGGTTATTTCCTGCTCACGGGCCGCGGCCTTTTTGAGGGCCTGACCTTCAGCCAGATACGCGATAGTTACCAACAGATGGATCAGGCCGGCTTGGTTTTCCCCTTTGAACCGTTGCCGGAAGGCAACCTAGAGAAGCTTATCCAGCAGTGCCTGGAAAAAGATCCGGATCGTCGTCCCCAAAACATGACTCAGCTCATGGAACTGCTGGCGGCCTGCCCCGAGGCTGACACCTGGACTATTCGCGAATCGGAATCATGGTGGCGTCAATATGCCGAAAGCATTCCAGCGCCCCAGAAGGCCGCCAAACGCCTCGAAGTTCAGGCCCTGGAAAAGACGGTCAAAATCGAAATGGTCCAGCGGCTCCCCAGTGCTCCCATAGCCGACAACCCATGAGAAATTTAACCGCGGATCACGCGGATAAACACGGATAATGAGGGCCATCCAAGCCCATTTTATCCGCGTATATCCGCGTAATCCGTGGTCATAAATCCAAATGTCTTTGTCTGTGGCTCCCGCTGGCTGTCACGGTTCACGCACTTGGAAATCCGCCTGCAACCGAGTGTCCTCCGACAACTGGCCGGCATGCCGGGGAACCGTCACCGACATGCGGCCGCTCGGATTCACGTCGCCGAACAACACCTCGGCCACACCGCCTGGCCGCCCTTCTCACCCGGAAGCCAGGCTTCCACGATCGCGGTTGCGTGCTGCGCGATCCAACGCGTGGCCAGCGGACGGCCGTTGATCAGCACGACCCCCGTGGGCGTGCCGGTGGCTTGCACGGCCTTCACCAACTCTTCCTGAAGCCCGGTTAGTCCAGCTTCGTAAACGCAGGGCATGTTCATCTGCCCGACTTTCTCCTCCAGCGTCATCCGGCCCAGCAGATCCTCCACCCGCTGGTCAATGGGAACCGCCGCGTCTCGATAGCGGTCAGCCGATTCGGCCCGCATCGCGACGGCGAAAATGACCAGCCAGGCAAGGCGGCAAGCCCGCATTCGTCGGTTTGAATTCATGTCCGTTTCTGCTCCCATTGGACCGCGGCGTCAATCCAGATGCATCGGGACCAAGACACACCTGACGCGCCGCGGGCGGGCACGCGGCCTACCGGGCCTAACTGTAGGCCCCAGAACTCCTGATTCCACGCCTTGTCTAGCAAGCCTGTTTGGGAAATCGATGTTTCCAGCCCGCGCGAGATTGTGACCAAACTTTGTCGCACCTGCGACAAAGTTTGGTCATGGTGGATCAAGGGGGTGAGAGTTCTCAGATGCCGCCCGGCTTCTCGGAGCGCTTCGATCCGCCTCCGCCACGCAACGCACGCCGTCGGAACGCATCTGTGAGCAAAGTCCCCGCCGCAGCGAGTTCGAACGCACGAGACGCTGCGAAATAATCCAGTCGATCCTTCAGTCCTGCTGCTGCTGCGACAGGTCCCACGGACACCGTCACGCTCCGCCTCTGTCCACCTCGCGCTTAACGGGCATACAAAACTTTGTCGCAGGTGCGACAAAGTTTTGTAGGGGTGGCTAACGACGCTAGATCGGACCAATTTTACCGGAT
>JADGRT010000314.1 GCA_017880715.1 Verrucomicrobiia bacterium
GCCTGGTCAAGGCTCGATTGGGTCGAAATGCGAAAGTTTGTCCCGGACCATGAAGTGGAACAAACCAAGCGTCAATTGGAGGAGGCGGGAAAAAATGGCATCGATACGCGCAAGCTAATCCCCGTGATGGAGGCAGGTGAAGCTTTCTGGTCGGCGGAACAATCAGCTTTCTTTGTAAAGTGTCGTATGCACGCGGTTAAAATGAACAACGTGGCCTTGCGGAAGGATAATCCGGCGGGCCGCTGGCAAGTTGATGGCGGAATCTAACCGGCCGATTTCTATACTCACCTTGGGGGCAGCCATCCCTTGACGAAAATCGGGGATGGCTTCTCACTTTGGCATTGCTCTGGAGGCGCGGCTTTGGTCATGATCGGAAGCCATCAGCCCATGAGCGTCCCGCGAAGTCCCTTCGCCTTTCGTCCTGGGAACCTTGATGAGATTGAATTAATCGAGAGCAATTTAACCTACCCCAATTCATGGCCAACTATCCGGAAGCCAAGCTCCAGGAGATTTCCAAACAGTTCCAGATATACGGCGAAATCCTGCACGCGGAGACCTGCAAGATCGGCCACATCAACGAGACCTACACGGCGACCTACCTGCAGGGCGGCATCCAAGTCCGTTATATCCACCAGAAAATCAACCAGACCGTTTTTAAAAATCCGGTGGCCGTCATGGAAAATCTCATGCGCGTCACCCTGCATATCCGGGCCAAGCTCGAGGCGCAAAGCGCCCGGGACATCACGCGCAAGTCGTTGACGGTCGTGCCCACGAAGTCGGGCCGTTCTTTCTATCACGATGGGGACGGCGAGCATTGGCGCACGTTTGTGTTCGTGGAAAACGCGAAGACATTCGAATCGGCCGAGACGCCGGAGCAGGCGTTTCAGGCCGGCAAGGCCTTCGGGAATTTTCAGAAAACGCTGGTCGATTTGCCGGGCGACCGGTTGCATGAAACCATTCCCGATTTCCACAACACGCGCAAGCGCTTCATCGCTTTGCAGAAAGCCATTGCCGCCGACCACTGCAACCGGGCTCAGAATGCCGCGCGCGAAATCGAGTTTGCCCTGAAGCAGGAGCCCCTCGTGGATGTTTTGCTCCAAGCCCAGGCGCGCGGCGACATTCCCGAGCGCATCACCCACAACGACACCAAATTCAACAACGTGATGCTCGACAACCACACCGGCGAGGATTTGTGCGTGGTCGATCTGGACACGGTTATGCCCGGCATCGTGCATAACGATTTTGGCGACATGGTCCGCACCACCGCCAGTCCCACGCTCGAGGACGAGCCGGATTTGTCGCGGGTGCAGATGCGGCTGCCCATGTTCGAGGCGCTGGCGCGGGGCTACCTGTCCAACGCGGGCGAGTTTCTAAGCCCGGCCGAACGATCCTATCTGGCCTTCTCCGGCAAACTCATCACGTTTACCATTGGGATTCGGTTTCTGACCGATTACCTGCTGGGGGACACCTATTTCCGGGTGCATCGCCCGGATCACAATCTGGATCGCTGCCGCACTCAGTTCCGGCTGGTGGAGTGTATCGCCGAACAAGAAGACGCGATGCAACGGTTGGTGGATCAAATTTAAGATGAAAACCATGGCAGCTTCGCACCAGAGAAGAGCGTTTCGTTTTATGAGCGCGTCTTGCGCTCTGGAACCGGGTTTGGGCGGGAGCGCCGACATTCCTGTCGGCTCGGGTGTCCGATCGCTTCGAAGCGCCAGAGGACTGGCGCAGTCCAAAACCTGGCGGACCCTTGGGCGGTTCCTGGGCAGGCTGGTTGGAGGTCAGCCTTTGGCAGGGTTGGCCTTGCTGGTTTTGGCGCTCGGCTTCGGCGCCCAGGCGGCTGAGGTCGCAAATGCCAATCCTTACGCTGCGTGGGAACACGGTCCATCGCGCGACGCCGCTTTCTTCCCCATCGGGGTTTGGCTGCAGAATCCGCAGAAGGCCCAGCGCTATCGCGACGCTGGGTTTAACCTCTATGTCGCACTGTGGCGCGGTCCCACCGAGGAGCAGCTCGCCGAGCTTAAAAAGGCCGGCCTGAAACTTATTTGCCATCAAAACGAGTTTGGTCTCAAGCATCTCGATGATCCGACCTTTATCGGCTGGATGCATGGCGATGAGCCCGACAACGCGCAGTCCTTGGGGGCGGGGAAAGGGTACGGTCCGCCCATTCCTCCAGCGCAGATCGTGCGGGATTATGAGCAGATACGCCGGGCCGATCCGTCCCGTCCGGTCATGCTGAATCTGGGCCAAGGGGTGGCCTGGGACCGTTGGCACGGACGCGGCGTGCGAACGAATCATCCCGAGGATTATCGTGAGTATCTCAAGGGTTGTGACTTGGCATCATTCGACATTTATCCGGCGGCGCATGACAGCCCGGAGGTGGCGGGGAAGCTGGGGTTTGTGGCGCGTGGCGTTGAGCGCCTGGTGGAATGGACGGAAGGTCGCAAGGTGGTGTGGAACTGCATCGAATGCACCCGGATCAGTAATCCGAAGACCAAGGCCACGCCGCATCAGGTCCGCGCCGAAGTATGGATGTCGCTGATTCACGGCTCGCGGGGGATCATTTATTTCGTGCATGAATGGCAGCCCAAGTTCAACGAGTCGGCCCTGCTGGACGATCCGGAGATGCTGGGGGCGGTGACGCGGTTAAACCGCCAGATTCAAAAGCTGGCGCCGGTGTTGAACCAGCCCTCGCTGGCCAAGGGTGTGGCGGTTGCCACGGCCAATCCGGATCGTCCGGTGGCGACCCTGCTGAAGTCCCATGAAGGAAGCCACTTTTTATTCACGGTGAACCTGAGCGGCGAAGAGACGGTGGCCAATTTCGATCTGAGCGCCACCATGCTTAATGCCACCGTCACAGTGCTGGATGAAGATCGATCGGTGTCACTGAAAGAGGGCCGTTTTCAGGACCGGTTTCAACCCTGGGACGTGCATTTGTACCGGTTGGAGCGTTCGAGCAGCCGAAAGGGCTCATAACACCTTTATCGGAGCGCGGACATTCCTGTCCGCTTCGGCGCTTCGGTGTGACCGGAACAAAGAAGCGGACAAGAATGTCCGCGCTCCCAAAGGGCGCAGACCACCGGTGTTCGACAAAGGCGAGTTGCGCCCAGGCCGGAAAAAGCCCGGGAAAAAGTTTTGACAATCTGGCCTGGCGAACTAGATTTCTCCCGCTTTTGGGTGGGGTCGTAGCTCAATTGGTAGAGCACCACAATGGCATTGTGGGGGTCAGGGGTTCGAGACCCCTCGGCTCCACCATCTTTTAACCCAGCAAAACCGGCCAAAAATAGCGGTTTTGCTGGGTTTTTTCGTTTTTCCACCTTTCCACCCGTGTCGACTTGCTGATAGGGCATGGCAATTGGGTGGGCGTTTTCGTTGAGAGATCGGCACTCCAGGGGGTTGGTTGGCATGGTTTTCCCTCAATCACCCCCCGCCCCTGCTGAATCATCGCCAAGAAACATAAACAACAAATATGTTGCTTTAAGAACAGGATTAAGCGACATTTCTGTTGCTATATGAAACAGACGCGTAGTTTGGTGGGCCAAATCCCTGAACCAGAAGAACTTTACGGCCGAGACGATTTCATCATGCAGGACTGGTGGCGACGCTGGTATCCACCGTCAACTCCGAGAATCGGAACTTCAAGAGGGAAGGCCTCAAAAATCGATAACTAAAAGGTCAGCAACCATGAGTCTTGTCACGTATAAATACACGCCGACGGAAATGTCTGAACAAGAGCTATCCGCGACCTTTGCGGCCCGGGGCCACACGGTGGACTACCTCCTCAAATCGCTGCGGGATCAGATCCACAGCGGAACTCTGTCGAGCTTCGTCGTCACCGGGCCGCGCGGCGCGGGAAAATCCACCGTCATTCGCATGGTTGTCTTGCGCCTGCGGCAGGATCCCGAACTGAGCCTCGCCTGGATGCCGGTTGTATTCCCCGAGGAGCAGTTCAGTGTCGCTTCGCTGCGGGACTTCCTGGCAGCTATTCTCCGTGAGCTTGCCTCGGCTGAGCTGCCCGAGGCGAAAGCCTGGCTGGAAAAAGTCCAGGTGGAGTCCAACGACGAGCAAAGCCAACAACTCGCCATCACCGGTTTGAAGGAAGTCACCCGCAAAACTCGCAGGCGCTTGGTGGTGTTCGTCGAAAATCTTAACCTCTTGCTGGAGGAATGCCTCGATGACCAGATGAAGGGAACAATGCGACGACTGCTGATGACGGATCCGTTCATGATGTTGATTGGCAGCTCGGTCCATGTTTTCGATTCCCTCAAGAAATACGACGAGGCGTTCTTCAACTACTT
>JADGRT010000315.1 GCA_017880715.1 Verrucomicrobiia bacterium
GCCTTCGGGAAAAATACCGCCGGTTGCCAGCGAGTTGAAAGGCTTTGCCATTGCCGGTGCAGACAAGAAATGGGTTTGGGCACAGGCGCGAATCAACGGCGACCAAGTGGTCGTTTCCAGCGATCAAACGCCCAATCCCGCAGCGGTCCGTTACGGGTGGGCGGATAATCCGCCCTGCAATCTGTATAACAAGGAAAAGCTCCCCGCGGCGCCATTCCGCACGGACGATTGGGAGGCTTATCCCCCTCCACGAACGGCGCGGAACTGACCGCCACTTGATATCTCAAGGAATCGCAATCCCGGAAGAATCAGACTTATCTTGTCTCCTATTCATGGGACATGACAAAGTTTTTTTTGTTTATAGATTGCACCGTAATAGCGAGTCCGGCTCAATTGCCGGGCCGTCTATGAATCTGATTGACAATAAGTTGACCGTAACGCCAAAGAGGGCGGAGCCGTACGGCTGTTCCAGATCGAACGTGCGAATAAACTGAGAGAGCGGAGAAGTGAGAAAGCAGGAGGATGAATAATACATGAGTCAAGATTTGATTGTCGGCATCGCCGGTGCCAACGGGGACGGCGTGTCACGACGTACGGTGTTGAAACTGGTGGCAGTGGTCGCCCTCGGCGCCGCCGTCGGCGTCGGCGCTTCCGCCGGCATAACCCATTGGGGACGCACGGCGCCGCCCCCTTATCGATTCTTCTCAGAAGCCGAAGCCAAGCTGCTGATCGCGATCTGCGAACAGATCATCCCCCGTGACGACACCTCAGGCGCCACGGACGCAGGCGTGATTTACTATATTGACCGCCAGATTTCTGGTCCGCTCGCCCGTCACCAGCAGAGCTACCGTCTGGGGCTTGCATCCTTTCGCAAGACCTGTCTTCAAGTTTATAAGACTCCCTTTGAAGAACTCGCCTTTGAGCAACAAACCGACGCCTTGCGCCTGATTGAGGAAGGCAACGCGCCGAATGATCTCTGGGGTGACCCGTCGCAGAAGGCTTTCTTCGACCTCGTGCTCGACCACACCCGGCAGGGCTTCTATGGCAGCCCACGCCATGGCGGCAACCGCGATTACGCCAGTTATCGCATGCTCGGTCTGGCTTATCCGAACCTCATCGGCCAGAACCGCTACGCCAACGGCCGCCCTATCTGACCCACTTAACCCCAAGCGCGCATGTCATTCCCCAAAGTTAATGCCGTCATCGTCGGCGCCGGCGCCGGGGGCGGGATTGTGGCCAAGGAACTGGCCCTGGCCGGTCTGAGCGTGGTGCTGCTGGAGCGCGGCGACTGGGCGCGTTACGATGAACACAACGACGACGAACTGCAATCCCAGCGCACTCCAGCCCTCGGCAACCCCTTTGGTCCCGACGACCGGCGCCATCGTCGCGTCTTTGTCTATCCCAATGGTTCCACCCGCATTGTCCTTCCCAGCGAAGGCGCCTACAGCAACAACGCCGGCTGCATCGGCGGGGGTACGGTGAGTTACGGCGCCATGGCCTGGCGCTTTATGCCGCAGGATTTCCGCCTCCGGTCCACGTATGGCGAGGTCAAGGATTCCACGCTGGAGGACTGGCCGATTAGTTACGACGATTTGGAGCCCTTTTACGAGAAAGCGGAATATGAGATCGGCGTTGCCGGTGACTACACCAACAACCCCTTCTGCGGTCCGCGAAAGAAGCCTTTCCCTATGCCCGCCTTCCCCTATAACAAGGAGGGGCGGCGCATTGTGGAGACCGCCACGCGCATGGGCCTTCACCCTTTTCCGATCCCAATGCTCCGCAATTCTGTGCCGTACAATGGCCGGCCAGCCTGCATCCACATGCGCTCCTGCGTCGGCTTCGCCTGTCCCGTCAATGCGAAAGCCGGCACCCACAACACCGTCCTGCCGATCGCCTTGGCGACCGGCAACTGCCAGCTCCGCACGGGCTGCGTCGCGGCCGAAATCATCGTTGATGACCGCGGCCACGCCCGCGGGGTTCGCTACTTTGATTCCGACAACCGAGCCCAGGAGCAACCGGCCGATCTCGTCATGATTTCAGCTTCGGCCACCGAAACGGCCCGGTTGCTGCTGAACTCCAAGTCCAAGCTGTTCCCGAATGGCGCTGGCAACAACAACGACTGGGTTGGCCATAATCTCCAGGGCCACTGTTACGTTGGCGCCTTTGGTCTGATCGAGGAGGAGGTTTATGAGGAAGCCGGCCCCGGCGCCACCGTTGGCATCAGTGATTTTAACCATGGCAATCCGGGGTTGGTCGGCGGCGGGATGCTGGCTAACGAGTTTATTGACCTGCCGTACCGGTTCTGCGACGTGCGCCCGCCCGGCGAACCGCGCTGGGGAAAGGCGCACAAGGACTTCCAGCGCCGCTACTACAAGCACGTGGTCCGCCTCATTGGCCCCGTCCAGGAAATACCCAATTTTTCCGCGCGCGTCAGCGTTGATCCGGCGGTAAAGGATGCGTGGGGTATTCCTGTCTGCCGCCTTTCAGGCACGCGACATCCTTACGATCTCCAAGGGGGTGAATTCCTTTCGAAGAAAGCCGAGGCCATCATCAAGGAAACGGGGGCGACTCGCGTCTGGCGCAACGGCCCAAGCCTCTGGTTAAGCGGCGGCCAGCACCAAGCCGGCACCTGCCGCATGGGCAACGACCCCAAAACTTCCGTCACCAACCGGTTTGGCCAGGTTCACCAGATTGACAACCTGTTCATTGCCGACGGCAGTCTGCACGTCACCAATGGCGGGTTCAACCCCGTCCTGACCATCATGGCCCTAGCCTACTGGGTTTCAGATTACATCAAAACCGGCTGGAAAGGGAGCAAGTTTCGATGACCGTCACCCGCCGATTCAAACTCGTTTGCGCCGCCGGGCTTTTCACCTCCGTTTTTCTGCTCGCCTGCGGCGCTGGCAGCCTGGCTTGGTTTCATTTTGGCAATCCCACGAACACCTGTGCCTCCTGTCACGAGATGACCGGCGTCCACTCCGCCTGGTCGGCTTCGTCACATCGCACCCTCCACTGCCGCAACTGTCACGGGGGTTCGCTAACGCTCGACGTCCACGCCCTGCGCTCGCACGTCAACCGCGTGGTGCAACACTTCCGGCGTTCGCCGGACCAACCCATCCGTCTCACAGAGAAGCATGTGCTTGCCCTGCAGGAGGCCTGCCGCGCCTGCCACCCGCAGAGCTTTGCTGATTGGCAGAGCAGCCGCCACTCGGCAACTTACGCGCGAATCTTTCTCGACATCACGCACAACCGAACCGAGCAACTTGCGGCCGACTGTCTGCGCTGCCATGGAATGTTTTTTGGCGGAAATATCGAAGACCTCGTAAAGCCCATCTCAACTACTGGCCCCTGGGCGCTAAACGATGCAGCCAAGGCCAGCCAGCCGGCGATCCCGTGCCTGGCCTGCCATCAAGTTCATACGCCTGCCGCCGGGTTCCAATCCGCTCATCTGTATGTTCGGCGTGAGCAGGCATCTTTCTCCGCCGACCTGCTGCCCATCACGCCCATTACCCAAGGCGATCACCCCGTTAAAGTCTCACCGGACCCGCGCCAGCGGCTCTGCACGCAGTGCCACGCCCCCAACGCCTTCCGCCAACTCGGTTCTGCGGATGATCGCACACCGTCCGGCGTGCATGAGGGGTTGAGTTGCCTGGATTGCCACTCGTCCCACTCCAACTCCGCCAAGGCGTCCTGCGCCGCCTGCCATCCGTCAAACTCGCATTGCGGCCTGGATGTCGAGAAGATGGATACCTCCTTCCGTTCCACCGGGAGCAAGCACAACATCCACTTCGTTGCCTGCGGCGATTGCCACAACGGCCAGCGGCCAGCAAAAGGAAAATAACCGCAACGCGTCAAGTAAAAGCATGGAACAGGCCCCAAAGCGATTTCTTATCAGTTTTCCAGTTCCCCGTGTTATTAACATGTCAATCTGACCGCTCCTGGCTCGCATGATCACTTCTTGCACTTTCATAATTCGCTGCTGTTCTTGGGCGGGTGGTCTTGCATCTGCCCCTCATACAACCCCACATGTCCCTCTCCGAGCGGTCAGATCCCTTGTTCTCGCAGCGGTCACTTCATTTGTTTACGACATGAGTTTCCTGTTTTGGTTGAAATTACTCAAACGTCGCAGAGGCCGACGCCTTGGCGGAGCGAGGCGATTTTGTCGGGGCGCTTGGGCACGAATTCCTGGGCGACATACCCTTTGAAGCCGGTGTCAAGAATGGCTTGCATAATCCGCGGGTAGTTCAGCTCCTGGGAGTCGTCAATCTCGCCGCGCCCGGGCACGCCGCCGGTGTGG
>JADGRT010000316.1 GCA_017880715.1 Verrucomicrobiia bacterium
TTAAGGTCTGCTCCCCATTCACGGGCACGGTGACATTGCCCAGCGCCCCTTGAATATCAAACGGTTTGCCGCTGTCGCCGATAACGCCGATCGGTTTGTAGATTGCCGAAGCGGCCGTTTCCGACCCCAGCGGGATCCCGCCTTTGAAAGCAACCTGACCTTGGCTGAGCGCGGTGGCCGTTTGTGTCACCTCGTTATAGACCACCACTGTGCCTCCCACTCCGGTGGCGAAGTAGGTGGTGCAATCGGTCCCCTGAGCATGCTGGAAAGACGCTCCCGGCGGCACGCTGCCATACTGGCGGCGGGCCAGCTCGGCCCACGCGTTCAGATTGGCCGGAAATACCGAGGGGGGCGTCTCGTTTTTTAGATCCACCCCCACCGTCGTGGCATCCCATTGAATCGAAGCGCCCTGCCCTGAAATCGTAAACGCCTTCCAACAATCGAATCCCGGGATCACCACCTGACAGATCCCCTTGTCGGCGCGCCATTCGAACCGCCGGCTGACAGGATTTTGCCGGAACTCCACCTGCGTGCCGTTCGGCAGCGAAACCTTTTCCCGGCTTCCGCCCTTCAGTTGCAGGGTTCGATTGTGGTATTGCACGGTCATTTCCCCACCCGGCATGCCGCTGATGGTAAAGACGGTGGTTGGCCACACCCGCTGCTTGCGCGAAACCCCTTTCGAGTCCGTGATCGTCACCAACGGGCCACCCAGCATGGGAGGCCGATAGGTGCCCACATTCATGCCTAGCCCATCGGCATTCTTGGCATAGATTTGCCCCTTGCCGGAGAAACCATAAGATTGATCCTGGTACAGATCGAAACGCGCCCAGGAACCGGCTTTCACCTCGGCCGCGCCGCCATCGGCAAAACGCAAGGTCATCGGCGCGGTGTTGGTCGCCGGCGTCGTCAGATCGATCATGCCCCCGCTAAAATCCACCCGCAATGTGGTCTGTTGCAACGGCGGCAGCTTCGCGGCCCAACCGGCAAATCCCTCCGCCTCCACCACCACCTCCACGGATTCGGCCCGCAAGCCAAGACTCCTGCCTTCAGCCAACGCCACCAGCCGCACCCCCTGGACGACGGCTTCCCCTTTATCCTGCCAGGGCGAGGTGGTAAAGACCGATTGGTGATCGATCACAACGTTAAGCCCGAACGGTTTGTTGGGAAGAAGTTTGAGATTAATCCGGGCGGGTGAAACGCCGGTTCCATCCGTCGTCGCGCCACGCTCGGCCGCGTCCATTCGAACGGCAACCCCCAGCGTAAGAAGGACAAAAACAAACATCGTTATAGGGCCGGCTGATCTCATAAATAAGGCCCTCTTAATCGCAATGGCCTTGCCCCAAAATAGCCGACGAAGGGGCCATTTTGCAAGGAGGAAACCTATCTTTACTTGGCGGCCGCGGGCTCGAGCAACTTCTCCAACTCGGGATTTCGGGCGTGGCCGGCAGCCAGGGCCTTCTGATAATGGAATCTGGCCAGGGCCGGAAACGGCGGGTTCTGCCGGGCATAGACCACTGCGAGATTATGATGCGCGTCGCGATTGTTGGGCGCGAGTTGCACCGCCCGGCGCAACGCCGCCTCCGCCGCCTCGCGCTGGCCTTTCTGACTCAGGACGATGCCCAGATAATTTTGCGTTTCGGCATTGTTGGGATCCAGCTTGGCCGAGCGGCTCAGCACCGTCAGCGCCTCCTCATAGTTGTCCTGGCGGAACCGCAGGATGCCCATCAACGAAAGGTTGTAAGCGTCGTCAGGATCGATCTCGACGGCCTTTTTCAAGTTGGCTTCCGCCTCGGCCAGCTTGTTGCGCTCGAGCTGAATGGCGGCCAGGTTGCCCAGGGTAAAGACGTTCTTGTCGTCCAGCCGGAGCACCTGCTGGTATTTTTGCTCGGCCTCATCCGGCTGTCCGGCGGCAAACGCCCGCTGCGCTTCCGCCACCAGCGGTCCGGCGCCCACCGGCAAATCCTTCAGCGATTTCTTCGCCGGCTTGACAAACGGAGACGGCGTGGTTGGGCTGCTGGGCTCGGCCGGCTCGGCGGCGGTCATGATCACTTCCGGCTGTTTGACCTGCCCTATCGGCTGCTTGAACAGGGCCAGTTCTTCCGGCGAATAAGGTGTCTTCTTGGCTTCCAACACCTCCAAACGCGCCGTCAAAGCCGTGATCTGCCGATTCAAATGAGCGGTCTGGCCGGTCCCACGCTGCTTAAGTTCCTGTTCGGCGGCCGCGAGTTTTTTCTGGAGATCGGCGCGCTCGGCTTCGAGGCGCTGAATCGGTTTGACCTCGGCCCGGGACGCCCCGGGAGCCGATGCGACGGTGGCCAGCTGCTTTCTGACTTCGCTCAACTGTTTCTGCAGCGATTCGTTCTCGGCTTGGAGGCGCTGCGTTTGCGTGACCTCGGCCCGGGACGGCGCGGGCGCGGGAACCTGTTTGGTGACTTGGCTCAACTGTTTCTGCAGCGATTCGTTCTCGGCTTGCAGGCGCTGGATCTGTTTGATCTCGGCCCGGGACGATCCGGACGCAGCCGCGGCAGAGACCTGTTTTTTAACTTCGCTCAACTGCTTCTGCAGCGATTCATTCTCGGCCTTGAGCGCCCGGATGGCCGAGCGGTCTTCGCGGCTCTTCACCCGCTTTTCGAGCACGGCCTTTTCATCCTTGAGCGCCGCGACGATTTTGACTTGTTCGGCCAGTTTATTTTTGGCCTCGGCCAGGCTTTTGGCGTCCGACTGCGCCGGGGAACCCGTGGCCTTGGCCGCTTTGTTCTCGGCCTGTTTGAGGGACGTTCTCAGCAATTCATTGTCCTTCTGCAAAGCGCGGATTTTTTCCTCGGCTTTGGCCACCTCGCGGGGATCCACGGTGGTCGGCTGGGCGGCCAGCGCCTCGCGCAACTTGCCTTCGAGCAGCGTCTTGTCGGCGGCCAACTGCTTCACCTCACCGGTCATTGCCTGGACCTTCTCCTGCCATGCTCGCGGCGTGAGGGATTGGGGGCTCTCCTTTTCCAGGACCGGCGCCGCGGCGGGCGCGAACTGTCTCACCTTGGCGGCCACATAGTTCAGGCGAAACTGGATTAGCTTGATCTCCCAACTGGGATTCACCGTTTGGAACTGCTTCAGGGCGGCTTGCGCTTCCAGGAATCTGCCATAGGCGTCGCGCATCTGACCGTTCTGCTGCAACGTGTCGCCCTGCTGGATCAGGTTGTAAATACGGATGTACTCTTCGTCGGGACCCTGAGCTCGGAGAACGCCTAGGGTCAGCCCCACCACGGCGAAGAGGATTAAAGCGCGTTTCATCATGTGGGAAGCCTAGCGAAAACCCGGCGGTTTGCCAATGGGAATGAATCGAGGGTAAAAGGCGCCCCCTTCGCCCGTTGACATCCCTCTCATCTTAACTTAATGGTCAGAGCGCGCATGAAATTAACGGAAATATTCCAGTCCGCCCGGCCGGTCCTTTCGCTCGAGGTTTTCCCCCCGAAACCGGACACGCCGTTGGATGCCTTGTTTGAAGCCATCGGGCAGATGCGCGCCCTCCACCCCTCCTTTATCAGCGTGACCTACGGCGCGGGTGGATCGCAAAAAGGCCGCACCGTCGAAATTGCCTCGCGCATCAAGCGGGATTACCGGTTGGAATCCATGGCCCACCTGACCTGCGTCGGGCACACCCGCGAGGACATCGACCTCCTGCTGACCGAGCTGAAGGCCGCGGGCGTGGAAAACATCCTGGCGTTGCGGGGCGATCCGCCCGCCGATCAGCCCGACTTCGACTATCGCCGGGGCGCATTCCATTACGCGAATGAACTGATCGCCTACATCCGCGCGCGCCACCCCTTCAGCATCGCCGCCGCCGCCTACCCGGAAGGGCACAAAGCCTGCCCGCGCATTTCCACCGACTGGCAGAACCTGAAACGCAAGGTCGAAGCCGGGGTGGATGTGCTGGTGACGCAGTTGTTCTTCGACAACCGGGTTTTCTTTCACTTTCTGGAAACCGTGCGCGCCATGGGCATCCAATGTCCCATCGTGCCGGGCATCATGCCCGTGTTCCACGCCAAACAAATCAAACGCATCCTGACCCTCTGCGGCGCCTCGATGCCGCCGGAAATTCTGCTGATGACCGAAAAATACGGCGAATCCCCGGACGACATGAAAAAGGCCGGCGTCGAATACGCCATCCGGCAAATCCGCGAATTGCTCGACGCCGGCGTGGACGGCATCCATCTGGAGCCCATGAACAAACCCGAACTCGCCCAGGAAATCATCCGCGGCGCCGGATTGTGAATCGCCCGAGACGCCGACG
>JADGRT010000317.1 GCA_017880715.1 Verrucomicrobiia bacterium
GCGGGTGGATTAATGCAAAGTCCCAGCGCAGCGAAGCCGCAACCCAAGGACCGCGCGACGTCCCGGCGCGCAGCGTGATGGAACGTCCACACGTGTTCAAATAACACAATTTGTCTGTCCCTTGGTTGTTCTTTTTTGATCGGCACTCGGAAACGATGTCCTTGCATTCCGGATGGGTTTCGTCTATTTTTCAATGACATTGCATGATTGCGCGTCCTGAACTTGAAAGAAAAGTCGCCGTCGGCCTGGAGCACAGTCCGGTCACCTTGCTCTTGGGGCCGCGCCAATGTGGTAAGACGACCTTGGCCCGGCAGTTGGGCGCGGGGCGAGAGGGGAGTTATTACGACCTGGAAAGTCCGCGCGATTTGGCCCGACTGGCACAGCCACAGACGGTGCTGGAAGCGGCACGAGGACTCGTGGTGCTGGACGAGATTCATCAGCGGCCTGACCTGCTACCGCTATTGCGGGTGCTGGCAGATCGTCAGCCGTCGCCGTGCCAGTTCCTGTTGCTGGGGAGCGCATCGCCCGACTTGATGAAAAAGTCCTCAGAAACGTTGGCTGGGCGGGTGCATTTCGTGGACATGAGTGGGTTTACTCTGGCCGAGACGGGGGTGGAGCGGAAATTGGAGTTGTGGATGCGCGGTGGATTCCCCAAGTCATTCCTGGCGGAAGATGAGCCGGGAAGCGTCAAATGGCGGGAGGATTTTATCCAGACGTTCCTTCAACGGGACCTGCCGATGCTGGGCATCCAGGTGCCCCCAGCCACCTTGCACCGGTTCTGGACAATGTTGGCCCACTATCATGGGCAGATATGGAACGGGTCGGAGATCGGCTCGTCGCTCGGGGTCAGCTATCACGCTACCCGGCGGTATCTGGATGCATTGAGCGGCGCGTATGTGGTGCGGCAGTTGCCGCCGTGGTTCGAAAATTTGGGCAAGCGGGTGGTGAAGTCGCCGAAGGTTTACGTGCGCGATACGGGATTGCTGCACGCGCTGCTGGACATCCCGGATTTTCCAGCATTGCAGGGGCATCCCAAATTGGGAGCGTCATGGGAGGGATTCGTTATTGAGCAAATCCTGTCCTGGGCGGGAGAACGAAATGCCTACTTCTGGGCCACGCACAGCCGGGCGGAACTGGACCTGATGGTGCTTGCGAAAGGCAAACGCTGGGGTATCGAGGTCAAATACCAGGACGCGCCGACAATCACAAAGTCCATGCGGATGGCGATGCAAGACTTGAAACTCGAGCGGTTGTGGGTGGTTTACCCGGGCCCGACCGGCTACCCGATGGACGAGAAGATCGAATGCGTGTCACTAGCGCAGCTGCCGCAAATCCGGGATACGCTGCAATAATCTCTAGTTTTCAGATATCGGCTGTGGCCACAGGGATTGCCAGTAGCGGCGATCCGTATCATAGACATCGATGGGATCGTTCGCTTGGTGGCTCTGGGGAAGGATGCCGTAGCGTTTCATTTCCCGGATGTATTCGGGTTCGGGACGGTACTGGGGCATGTTGAATCGGGTGATGGTTTCCAGATGGGCTTTGGCTTCTTTAATGCCCGTCAGGAGCTTCTGGTAATCCACGTCCTCGGTGCTGGTGAAGATCTCCCCGCAAAGACCGTAGCCGCCGGCGGATTTGGCGAGCGGCGCCAGCAGTTGCAGAGACTTTTCCGGGCGGGACAGATTGTAGAGAATATCGTGCGAGAATTGCAGGCGCGGATCGGCAAATTGCTTCATCCATTCCAGGGAACCGGGACGGAGCGAACCGTCACCATAAGTCTTTAACCAGGGCGGCTCCCAGAAGCGCGGCGTGCCCTCGCCATAGACCAGGTGGTGCAGCCGAAACCCCAATGTATCGGCCGGCGAACTGGGCAGTTTCATTTTCCCGGTGTGGCAGGAGGCGCAACGGCGGTCCATGGCTTCCCGAGCGCTTTTTAGGCCGGGCCAGCTCAGGTAATCGATTTTCGGCTTGGTGCCGTATTCCAGCGAGGCATACGAACCGATCATGCCGCTGCCCAGGGCGGCGTACGTGCCCGGAAAGGTGGCGGAGGCGTCTATCCACAACTTGACCATCCTGAGTTCATGGCTTGACAGTTTTACCTCGTGGTGGCTCCCGCTGACCTTGTCCATGAGGTAACTGGCCGAACTGCCGATGGTGTAAGGCGCATAGTTGCCCCGGGCCAGATCGCGGCCGTCCGCTATCTGCAGTCGCGCTGACAGGGTGAAAAAACTGTGCGTGAACATGGGCCCCTGGTCGCCGGTGAGCAGCGCGCGGCCCTCGTACTTGTCCACATCGTGACATTTCAGGCAGTGCCGGTCCCATATCGGTTGGATATCGCGGGGATAATCGAAGATCTCCGGCGTGCCCGGAATGGGAGCGATCTCGCTGGGCGCGCGCCGCAGCGCCTGGATGTCGGCATTATTCGGTGTGGACGCAGTCCGATACTCGTGACAGCCCAGACAGGCGCTGCGTTCGCCCGGCATGACCGTCAGAAAGCTGAGCATGCGTTTAACCGAAAGATCGTTCTCGTCCAAAGCCACCAACTGCAGGCTGCGCAGCGCGGGGACTTTCAGATTGACCGAGCCATCCGATTCCACCGGGACCGTTCCCAGAACCCGGTTCAGCGTATAGGAACCGCCGTAACTGATCGGGTCCATGGAACCTGAATAATTGACCGGTTTGGGCAGGTTTTCCAGGACCAGGAGTTTCTTGATGGCGCCGCGCTTGATGCCCGCCATATTGCGGCCCTGATAAATATCGATCACGATAAGCTGGCCGTTCGTGTCGCCGAGGTTGGTTTTGGGCGGGATGACCGGTTCCCGCGGTCGGCGCCGCAGGGGCCGCGGTTCGTGCAGCCAGGCGCCGTCCTTGGCCAGATCGCCTGAGAGCCGGTAAATCTCGCGCGTTTCTCCCTGCGTATTCATCAACAACAGCTTGGCTTCCTGGGCGACCAACAGGGAGTTTTCGGACAGGGGAAACGGATCGCGGAAGTTAACGCCTTCGTTGATGATTCTTTGGGCCTGCCGCAGGTCGGGGCCGAGATCCACGTTGACCAGGGCGATTCGGCCTTCGTGTTCCATGCGGCCATGATTGGGGGAGTTGACCATGACCACACTGGCGCGGCCAGGAACCGGCTTGGCATCCAGAAAAACATCGCCCGGATTCATGTTCCCGTAAAAGGTCATTTGCCCGGTGCCATCGGGATTCATGACCCAGAGATGATGGAAATGCTCGCGTGACCGGTCCACATATTCCCAGCGGGTATAGAGAATGCGGCCATCGGGAAGCACCCAGGGCGTGTTGTCCTGCTCGATGTTCGAAGAGAGCGAGCGGATGTTCCGCCCATTGCGGTCGCAACGATAGAGAGTCGCCACCTGCACGTACCAGCAGGGCACGTATCGTTTGCACCGGCTGGAGCAGAAGACAATCCCTCCGTCCGGAAGATAACACGGTTCCAGGTCGTCAAACGGATCGCTCGTGAGCTGTTTCAATCCGGCGCCATCCACGCCGATTTCATACAGTTGGAAATAGGGAGAACCCCCTTTGCGATAGGAGAAAAGGATTTTCTCTCCGTCGTAGTGAACTTGAGGATCGCGCACGCTCCCTTGGGGATCATCGACTAAAACCGTGACCTGGCCGGAGTCCGGATTCAGCCGGCAAAGGCGGCCGCCCGCGCCATAGGCCAGTTTGTTGGGGCTGGTGATGGCATGGGCGAAATTCTCATACCAGTGGGGGCCCTTGGGCTGGCGCACGGCAAAAATCACATCTTCCGGAAGCGCGATGGAAACGGAGAAAAACAGAACCAGGAGCATCGGGAAAAACAGGCGCACGCTGCCAAAGCAGGCAAGCCCCTCGGCCTCCACGCGGCCTCGCCTTCGATAACCCTCGAAGGTTTCTTGAACACGTGAGTGTATAAAAGCCCACGCGCAGCCAATGGAACGCGGATTCATGATCGCGCGCATTATGGCGCGCGCCCAAGTGAGGTCAAGCGCGCTGGGGACCAGCAGGTGCAACTCACTTTTTCGTAGCATCCGGCGTGAGCCGGATCATTTTTCTCTAACGCGGATGGGACCAAAAACCGGTGAACGTCGAACACTCAACACGGAACGCCGACCATCGAACATCCCAAAAAACGTAGGAGACGACGTCAGGAGTCTCTAACTTCGAAAAGCTGCGCCAGACCCGGGAGTTTGAGCCGACTCACGTCGGCTGCCACGTTTTTGTAGCGCGGACAGCTTGTCCAATGCCACTAGGATTTCAA
>JADGRT010000318.1 GCA_017880715.1 Verrucomicrobiia bacterium
CTCAGTCGGTGTCGTAGATGGCATCGGCGGGCGCGTATTGCTTTTCGAGTTGGCTGGCCGAAAACCTGGCCCAATCTTCATCTTCGCTTTTCGCCCCCTGGCGCGATAGCAGGAAATCAACGTAGTGCAACGCCTCGGTCTGCAACGTCCCGGGCAACGCTTTGGCTTTCTCGTATATCAGGTCCGCCGTGCTCATGGGTTAAAAGTATCCCGGTCCCAGCCGGTTGTAAACCTCGGAACCCGAGGAATCAGGAATACGGCGCCCGAGACCAACGGTGAGTGATCGGCCGGCAAGCTGGGATCGAGGATCGGGGTGGACATAAGCAATCTTTGGTTTGTTTTCCGTCGCCCCTGTTCTACGCCCGCCCGCCCGACGGCACAAGCCGCGAATCGGCCCGCGCCGAATGCGCCTCAACGATCACCATCAGCCGTGCGAGCCAGCCGCCCGTGGCCCCGGGTTCCTGGTTGCGCTAGACGGCTGGCTCGCATCGGCTGCATGGTGTGGTTAGCCAGTTTATTTCTTTGCAGACCGATAAGTGAGCACAACATGATCCCATGGTCGTAAAACACCACGGCATGTGGTTCGTGTCATTGGTTATTGCATTCTGTTAATTCTGAGGAGGCGCTCCATTCTGCGCAAAGGGCAGTTCGTCATCTGCGTGGACAAAATTTCCCACTGGATCCACAAGTGTTGCAGTGAGGAGAACGATCAGTTGGCTGTCCGGTTTGGTCTTTTCTGTCGTGCTTAAGAGCAAAGTTTGGTGGTCATACATATTTACTTCCCCGTTCAGGGTCTCCGGGGCGCTGACGGTCGCCTTCAGCTTGATGGTATAACCATCAGCGGATAGATTTGGAATGAGATTCACGATCGCCCCCGATGCGGCAGGCTGCCCTGGAGCGGCATCGTCGCCGGTCCTGATTTGACACTGGCGTCCGCACGAAGTTAGGACTCTAGACTTGGCCAGCAGGTTAACTCCCTCTCTCTGTTCGAGCGCCTTGCAGATGACTTGAAACTGGGCCGGGCCGAGGATGGCAGTAACCCCTGTGGTTTCATTGCCCTTCATCCAAGGAATACCGGAAGGCATCACAAAGCCCTGCCGGGGAATTTCGATGAATCTGGCCTCGATGGTGATTTGGGCAGGAGTGGATTCCGCAAGCAGGCTTTCAATGGCGTTTAGTTCAGGGTCGGTGGCACGCGCTATCAAGAGAGCGTTGGATGTATTTAGATAAACCGACTTTGGCGGCTCCAAATTGATGCCTTTGGAAGCAAAATAATCGGCTGTGATTTGGGTTGGCGTGCTGTTGACGGGATGCCCTAGCGCGGAGTCGGCCTTTTCCAAGAAAGCACGAGGGTTAATCCTGAAAGTCCTGACATGAAGGGTCTCTCCGGCGCCGTTGGTGGCTTCTGGCCTAACATTCTGCAGACTGGCTAGCTGCGTTCTCATCGCAGCGACTTCGCCGCGAAGCTTGAGCACTTCCATTTTGTCTTTTCCAGATTTCAGTTCCGAATTTTCCGCCGTCAAATCGGTGAGCCGGTTGGTCGCATCTGTCAGGCTGGTTTCAAGTTGCCGAATTTGCCCAGCCATCGGGGCTTGCTGCGCTTGGAGTTCTCGGACCTCTTTGTGTGCATCGCTGGCCTGTTTGGCGGCGTAAATTCCTCCGCCAATCGTTGCGGCCAACGCGGCCGTAACTGCAATTTTTTGCAGTGTGGTCATGGCCACTGTAGCCGAGGTCAAACTGGTTGCGGTCAGTACGGCGGGTGTAATGGTAGCGGCCAAAGCGGCCGGTGCGGCTTGAACAGCATTGACCGTTATGGCTCCGGCAATCGCTGTGGCGCCTAATGCGACGCCTTGCCTGGTGAGCATTGCATGGAGTCTTTCCAAGGCACGGCTGACACGTTTTTCGGCGGCGGCTTCGCTGACCCCCAAGGCAGCGCCGACCTCGGCCAGAGGCTTGTTCTCGAAGTAACGCAGCAACACAGCGTCGCGGTCGGTGACGCCCAAAGCGCTCATAGCTTCGTCCAAAATAGGCGCAATGAGCTTCCAGGGTTCATCTGCTGGGACATTCAAGGCGGATTCCATAATCGCTTGCTGCTCGCGTTGCTGGCGGCGCTGGTTGTCTCGGCGGTGGTTTGCGGCAGTCAAACGGGCAGCTTGATAGAGCCAACCGCTTAAAACCACCTTTGAGGAAATGCTGCCAGCCTTGCGCGCCAGAAGAATGAACACAGCCTGGGTGATCTCCTCGGCGTGATGCGGATTGTTTGTATGCCGCAAGGCCGTCGAGTAAACCAGATTTACATACCTGGCAACCAGAGCGGCGAAGGCTGATTCCGAACCGTTTTTGACGAATTCAGCCAGCAGTTCATGGTCAGTGTGGTGCGCCATCTACTACATGATGTCCAACAACCCCGAAAAGCCGACAAACTTTTTGAAGTTCTGGAGTTCGGCGAGAAATGTGCCCGGTGGTGAGGTTGCCCAGCGGTTTCGGTTCATGCTCATGCGCGGCCTAACGATCTGATTAGCATTCGGTCGTGGACGGGCTAGACCTTTTTTGTGCGGGGCATGGAACTCCTGGAGGAGTGGGGCTAACGTCGCAGATCACCGACCCGGCGCCACCGACTCTCGATATGCAACTGAAGCGTCATCGCCGGGTTCGGTGGATCTGCTTTGTTGGGCACTCCATCAGGACCTCCGCAGCCTCTCAATGATCCACCGAAATCCCGTGCCTACCAAATGGCCGACCGCCCACCACTGTGCGGTGCCCAAGATTGTCACTGCCGCCGCAAACCCCACCTCAGTGATCGGCAGCCGCGAAAGCGGAACAATCCAGGGGTCGAATGGCACGAAAAGACTGAAGGCCATACTCTTCTGCGGATCGGCTGACGCGAAGTAGAATGCGAAAAAGAGCAGACAGAACGAGAGATGCGCCCCCCCAACTATGATGCCCAGCAGCATGCGTCGTATTCTCATGACAGTGCAGCCCAATCTCCCTCGCTCAGCCACAGCCGCTGTGCGCCCACGCCTTAACGAGCCGAGGAAGCAACGAATCTCCCACGACCGCCAAACGTGCGAGCGCAGACGGCTGTTGGCTGAAGCGAGTTGGTTGGGACGCCGGTTTCACTGCGGCTGCTTCTTTTCCGAAGTGCGAAGTACAAAGCCCGTGCGCTCTTGGGGCCAATCGAGCAACCAATTGTAGTTGGTCAGGAACTCCCATCCCAGACTGGTGGGCGCCGATCGAAAGAAGACCGCATCATGGTAAATGCGCCCGCCATACTCGAACCTGTTCAACCGTCCCTTCCTGCCCTGAATAGACCAAGTACCGAGTACCAAGGGTACGGAGGAAGGGGAAGGAAGGAGGAAACAGGAGGTACCAGAGGCAGTACCGGCAGGAGGCAGGGCGGTAGTACCTGGTACAAAGTTAGTACCCACACCCCGGCACTGTGTTCCGGGGTGTGGGTACAGGTACGATGGTACTAAGGAAGTGGTGGTACCACCACCTGGTGTGCTCCTTCTCGCCAAATTGCAAGCTCCAACTTCCAAATGACAATAGATGGTGAGCTTTTGCCAAAAAAGGGTTATATCCTCCCGCTTTCCTCCGCTATCTTCCCCTCAGCGCGATTCGTTCCTTAGTGCCATGAGCACTCTTGGTCAGGCGGCGTTTGTCCGGTGCGGTTTGGAACTGTAGCCACCGAGCACGCAGGGCAGGATTGTTTTTCTCCCGGCATTCCGGGAACAGCAGCTCGGATTACATCGCTGAAAGGCACGGTCGCGTAGGTTAACGGGATCACACCGTCACGCCTCAGCGCACTTTTTACGTCCTTCACCCTCGCCCCATTCTCCCCAGGCGGTATCTGTCGGTAGGAGTGTGCCCCCGCTTCCCTCCCTTCCTGGGAGGGTGGCGGGCCTTCAGAAAATGACACCTTTTCTCATTTCTGAGAAAGTGTCCCAGGACACTTTTTGGAGGTATGGGGGAGGCATGGACCAAGCATGGTGCAAGCATGGACCAAGCGTGTCATCAAAAAGTGTCCTGTTTCTGTGCACACAGCCCCGTCTTTTCGCTCAATGTCATCACAACAATATCACTCAGACTCCCGTCTCTTTTCACTATGAAAACATCATCCTCATACCCATCGTCACTTTGGCGCGGCACGCCTCGCGGCCTCCGCCTTCAAGTCAGGATGCCTACCCTACGTGCCGGTTTCCCCCTCCGTGTCGGTCTATTTGGACGTTCCAGAGTGCGCGCCCAACTCACCGCCTGACCA
>JADGRT010000319.1 GCA_017880715.1 Verrucomicrobiia bacterium
TCATCCGCGTTGAACTGAGCAAACAGGCTTAAGAAATAGACCAGCCCCAAGGTGCCGAGAGCTAACGCCAACGCACGTATTTTATCCCGCCATATCCGCTGGCGCGATAGAGGCTGGGACAGGAGCAGATCCATGGTCCGGTGATTCCACTCGGCGCCAAAACTGGCCGCGCCAAGCAAGAGACACCCCACCACGTACCCCATCGCGCAATAGCCAAGGTCCTGGAAGAGCATCAAAGGCACCAGGGGCAAGAGCAGGGCGACCGCCCAAAAGGGCCGCAAGATCCGGTATTCTTTGTAAATTCGCGTGTTCATAATCCGCGGGGTTTACTTGAGAGTGGCTACGAAAATTTCCTCCAGCGCCAGGGCCTGCGTTGACACCGATTCCGGCCGCAGGGCGGCGATGCGATCCGTGAGCGGATGCCCGTTCTCGCGCACAATCAGCTCCACCTCGCGAGCCTCGCGGCGTTGCTGCAAAATTTCCGGGAAATCCAGCACCGGCGGTTCCTGGGCAAACCGCAACCGGATCCGTTTGTACTGTTGCCGCGCCACGTCGGCATTCAAGGTGAGCAGCGCTTTGCCTTGATCGATGAGCGTGAACTCGTCGATCAGCCCTTCGAACTCCGCGATCAAGTGCGTGGAGACAAAAATCGTGCGGTTGCCCGGATCGGTTTCCTGGTAGGCGCCAATGACTGTCTCGATGAACTCGCGGCGAATGATGGGATCCAAACCCGAAGTGGGCTCATCCAGGAGGAGCAGTTCGGGTTCGGGACAAACGGCGGCGATGAGCGCCACTTGCACTCTTTGTCCCCGGGAGAGCGTGCTGGTCTTTTGGTGTTCCGGCAGCCGGAACTGGCTCAATAACCCGCGTTCGGTTTCCCGGTTCCAATGCGGACGAAACGAAGCCAGGTAATCCAGCGTCTCGCGAATGGTCATCCAGGGATAGAAGGCGACATTATCCGGCACGTAGGCGAGCCGAGATTTCACCGCGACCTCATCGCGGGCCGGATCCAGGCCGAAGAGCCGCACGGAACCCGAGGTCGGCTGCAGCAGATTGAGCAAGCACTTGATGGTGGTGGTTTTGCCCGCGCCGTTGCGGCCGAAGAAACCGTAGCATTTGCCGGGTTCCACCGACAGGGTAAGGCCGTTCACCGCGTCAGTCTGGCCGTATTTGCGCACGAGTTTGCTGATATCAATGACAGGAGTGGATGCGTTCATGGGTCCTTTACGATTATGCTGGGTTGCTGGCCGGGGTTCCGTGACTGCCCGTCTTTTTCCCAAAGGCAGCCAGCCGTTCATTGACGAGATTGAGTAGTTCCTCCTTTTCCACCTGCAAATGGTGAGCCTTGACCAGGAGGGCGTCGATTTCCTCCCGGAGGATTTTGCGGCGCACCTCGCGCGTGAAAGGGGAGTGGTTTTTGATGAGGAAACAGCCTTTGCCCGGCTGGGTTTCGATGATCCCCTGGCTCTCCAATTCGGCATAGGCCTTGGCGACCGTGTTGCGGTTGATCCGCAACTGTTCAGCCAACGGCCGGATGCCAGGAAGGATCTCGCCCGCTTGCAGGCTGCCCGAGGCCGCGGCAGTCTTGATCTGATCGACCACCTGCAAGTAGGCGGGCTGCCCGGAATTGAAATTAAGATGCATGAGCATACGATGCGTGGTTATTTACTGTCTTATGACAATATGACAGTTAATCGGCAGGCTGTCAAACGCAAAAATGGCCAATCTGTGGTTGATTCAAGAAATGGAGGGCGACAAAGTTTTGTCGCATATGCGACAAAACTTTGTCGCAGCCCGTCCGCATGCCGAGCCCCTCATGCCAGTCGCAGAGATGCAAAGCCGAGTCATCCAGTTTCGGGGCGAGGTCCGCGAATCCCATAATAATTGGGGCGTCGTGTAACTCTGCCCTCCGAAGCATTGGGGCGTCGTGTAACTCCACCCTCCGAATAATCGGCTTACTTCCAGAGTTGCCACGCGGGCGGGGCATCGCGTAGGTTTCTGGCGTTTGAAGACCAAAACGACTGCCGAACCGCCGATTCGCGTGGGCATGATTTCGCTGGGGTGCGCCAAGAACCTCGTGGATGCGGAAATCATGCTCGGCACCCTTTTGCGCGACGGCATCGAGGTCACCAACGATCCCCGCCAGGCCGACGTGATGATCGTCAACACCTGTTCGTTCATCGAGTCGGCTCAGGAGGAGAGCGTGGACGCCATCCTCGAGTCGGCCCAGGTTCGGGAGGCACAACAACGGGGCCAGGCCCTGGTGGTGGCCGGCTGCATGCCCCAGCGATTTGGCGAGCAGTTGCCCCGGTTGATGCCCGAGGTGGACGCCTTCATGGGCATCGATCAGGTGCCTCGAATCACGCAAATCATCCGGCAGGCGGCGCTGCATCGGGAACAGCGGCTGGCGAGCACGCCCGGCACCCAAACCGCGCCAGCTTCAGCCAGCCGCGTCAGGCAATCGCCCGGCAAAGACCAACCGCCGCTCTACCAAGTAACCGCTCGGCCGGTCTATATTCCCGACTATGCGACTCCGCGGTTCCGGCTGACTCCCAAACATTTTGCCTACGTGAAAATCGCCGAAGGCTGCAATCACCCATGCAGCTTCTGCGCCATCCCCCGGATTCGCGGCGGATACCGAAGCCGACCGCAAGCGGACCTGGTTCAGGAAGCCCGCCAGCTTGTGGCCGAGGGCGTGAAAGAACTCAACCTCATTTCGCAGGACACGACCTACTACGGGAGAGACTTCCGCCGCCACCAATCCGCGCCTGCCGCCACGGTCAAACTCGCCAACCCGACGACGCTCAGCACGCTGTTGCGCGCCTTGAATGGGCTGCGAGGCGATTTCTGGATTCGGCTGCTCTATACCCATCCGGCGCATTGGACCGATGAATTGATTCGAACCCTGGCCGACTGCCCGAAGGTCGTCCGCTACATCGATCTTCCGTTGCAGCACATTCATTCGGTCATGCTGGAGCGCATGCGGCGCGAAACGACGACCGAGCAGATCCTGGAATTGCTGGCAAAAATACGCGCCGGTTTGCCGGGAGTTACCCTGCGCACGACTTTGATCGTCGGTTTTCCAGGCGAAACCGAGGCGCGCTTTCAGGCGCTGCTTGATTTCGTTAAATCCGCCCAATTCGAACGGCTAGGGGTGTTTGCTTATTCGCCCGAGGACGGCACCCGGGCGGCTAAAATGGCCCATCCGGTGCCGGACAAAATAAAGCAGCAGCGCCGCGATATCCTCATGCAGACGCAGCGTCTGATTTCCCGCGCCCACGGCGCGAAGCAGATCGGGCGCACCCTGCGTGTCCTGGTGGAAAAGGAAGCTCAGGCGCAGGAACTGCAACAAGCCCAAGTCAGCTCGTGGGAACATGGGTTGGTGCGGGAGCCGGATCGGACGCGGGTGAAGCTGACGGGCCGTTATTTTGTGGCGCGCGGCGCCGGAGACGCTCCGGACATCGACGGACGCGTGTATGTGCGAGGCAGGTTGACGCCGGGTGAATTTGTCCAGATAAAGGTGGCCGGCCATACGGATTACGATTTACTGGCGGTGCCCGCATGAATCTGCCCAACAAATTAACCTTGTCCCGGTTGTTCATGACCGTGCTGTTTTTAGTCGCGGTCTTTTGGCGCGGGCGGTGGAACGACACCGTGGCGCTCGGTTTGTTTATTGCCGCCAGCCTGACGGATTTTTTCGACGGGCGGATTGCCAGGCGGGATGGCCAGATCACGAACTTTGGCATCCTGATGGATCCACTGGCGGATAAAATCCTGATTTGCTCGGCCTTCATCGCTTTTGTGGGACGAGGCGTGATGCCGGCCTGGATGGTGGTGATCGTCGTCGCCCGCGAACTGGCCATTACCGGGCTGCGTCTCATGGCGGCGTCCAAGCAAGTCGTGCTGGCGGCGGAAGGCTACGGCAAAAACAAAACCCTTTCCCAAATTGTGGCCGCCATCTCCCTGCTCGTATTGATGAGCTATCCGGAATGGGGACGGTGGGGAACCTGGCTGTTCGGCGCCTGGGTGCCTCCATTTGCCGAGGCGACCAAGTGGGTGGCCGTGGCGCTGACGTTCATCTCGGGCGCCATTTACGTGTGGCGCAACCGCGAAATTTATCTGAGTGACATGTAAGCCGGGGTGGGGACAGCCTGTCCAATGCCACTAGGATTTGAACTATAGGTGCCGCACGGAGGCCGTGTTTTTGTCCCGGAGGGACTCTTGAAAATAGCCCGGCGTTTCAACGCCGGGT
>JADGRT010000320.1 GCA_017880715.1 Verrucomicrobiia bacterium
AGAAAGGCCGCGGCTGTGAGGGGTGACATGCAGCCCAGCGGAATGGCCCCCGCCCGAAGCTCGGGATGAGTCAGCCAACCATCCCACGGCAGCGGGAAGAAAGACCACGATTGCGCCGCGACCAACGCACTCACGACCAGGGTGATGAGCGCCGAAGCCACCCCGAAAATCCGGACCGGCCGCACGTCTGGCCAGCGGTGGCAGGCCCCCATCGCCAGTCCCAGCAGGACAAACAAGACCGCCGTGCTGGGAGCCATGGGGACATATTCGGGCCCAAAGGCGGTAAACCGCCATTGGTCGAAAGCCCAGGTGCCCAGCGCGAACAGCCCCACCCCGGCGGTGCCGATGGCAGCAACCTCCGCGCCGCGATGGGAGATCCGGTCAATGGCCCGGCGGATTCTCATGATTCGTCTTCTGGAGCCGGTTTGGACGCAACTGAGTTCGCCGTAAAATTTTATGCATGTGGCCGCCCCTGGTCGGGTTGGGTGTATGTTACAAAAAAACTAGTTTACTTAATAACGGGGCGGCCAGAGGGTCAATTTCTTTGTGTGTGTAACTTCGCCCTCCCAATAAAGGGGCGTCGTTTTTGTCGCTTGGCGCGGAAATGGAGCGGGTGATGGGAATCGAACCCACGTGACCAGCTTGGAAGGCTGGAGCTCTACCATTGAGCTACACCCGCGCTACAGCATCTTGTGCGTGAAAAGCTTAATGGACGCACTTGCCATGTCAATCCACATCGGTATATCCTCGGGCCTTGATGAACTCTGTGCTTTTTACCGGCGGACGAATCGTTGACCCGGCCAATAATCTGGATGCCGTGGGGGACTTGCTCGTTCTCGATGGCAAGATTGCGGCTGTGGGTTCGCAGGCCGCCGGCAAGGCATCCCCCAAAACCCCGCGCGTCAAGGCCAAGGGCCGGGTGGTCTGCCCCGGCTTGATCGACATGCATGTGCATTTGCGCGAGCCGGGCCAGACGGCCAAGGAAACCATCGCCACCGGCACCGCGGCCGCGGCCCGGGGCGGATTTACGTCGGTGGTTTGCATGCCCAATACGGTGCCGGCGATCGACAACGCCAGCACGGTTACCCACGTGCGGGAAATCGCCCTCCGCAACGGCCAGGTGAATGTGTTCGTCACCGGGGCCATCACCCAGGGGCTGGCGGGTGCGGAACTGGCGCCGGTCGGATCGCTGAAGCAGGCCGGAGTGGTGGCCATCACCGACGATGGCCATTGCGTGCAGAACGGCGAGATGATGCGCCGGGCCGCCGAATATGCCAGAATGTTCGATTTGCCGCTGCTGGATCATTGCCAGGATGCTGGTTTGGTCACCGATGGCGTCATGCATGAAGGCTATTGGAGCACGTTGCTGGGATTGCGCGGCTGGCCGTCGGTGGGCGAGGAGGTCATTGTCGCCAGGAATATTTTGCTGGCCGAGCTGACCGGTTCGCCGATTCATTGCCAGCACATCAGCGCCGCCAAAAGCGTCGCGCTGCTGCGGGAAGCCAGGAAACGCGGCGCGCCGGTTTCGGGCGAAACGTGTCCGCATTACTTCACCCTCACGGACGCCGCCGTCGCGGGCAGCGAGGCCTTTTGGAAAAGCGACGGCAAAGCTTTTGCCGACCGGTTTATGGGCCAAGGAAAGAAACCTGTATGGCCCAATTACGACACCCACTTCAAGATGAATCCGCCGATTCGATCGGCCGCGGATCGCGAAGCCGTAACCGAAGGACTGGCCGATGGCACTTTGGAGGTGATCGCCAGCGATCACGCCCCGCACTGCAACTTCGAGAAGGAAGTGGAGTTCGATTATGCGCCTTTTGGGATCATCGGGCTGGAAACGGAGCTGGGCATGGCGCTGACCCAATTGTATCAGACCCAACGGATGGGCCTGAAAGAACTGATCGCCACCCTGACCTCCAATCCCGCGCGAATCCTGCGGCTGGCCAAAGGCACCTTGAGCGTGGGGGCGGATGCGGACGTGACCGTGATCGATCCCGGTCGCGAGTGGACTTACGAGCGCAGCCAATCGGCCAGCAAATCTGTCAACAGCCCGTTCTTTGGCTGGCCGATGAAGGGCAAGGCCGTGGCCACCTGGGTCGCCGGCAAGCTGGTTTGGGAAGAGAATTAATTAACTTAACTAAAACTAACGAAATATGAAAAAATGGTTCATCGGAATGATGGTGGCGGGTTTGGCATGGGCGGCGCCAGGGGCCGGGTTGCCGTGGCTGACGGATTTGCCCCAGGCCCTGGCCAAAGCCAAGGCGGAGAATAAGAAAGTGCTGGTCGATTTCACCGGTTCGGACTGGTGTCCCTGGTGCATCAAATTGCAAAAGGAAATCTTCCAGCAGGACGCCTTCGTGGAGTTTGCAAAGAAGAATCTGGTGCTGGTGGAGGTCGATTTCCCGCGGGCCAAAGCCCAGTCCGCGGAGTTGAAGAGGGCCAACCAGGCGTTGCTCAAACAATATGGGATTGAAGGATACCCGACCGTCCTGGTTTTCGACAGCCAAGGGAAACAAGTGGGCAAACTGGGTTACCTGGCGGGTGGCGCCAAGGCCTTTCTGGGCGAGCTGGGAAAGCTGAAGTAGGATGCAACGCTTAGGGATGAGTTGGAAAGAGAGTTGAAAGAATTGAAGGGCTTCAGCGCCGATCTCAAGGCCGATCGATCGGCCCGGTGGTGCAGCCGAAACCCCTTTGGTATGTCGCCATGCTTCTGGCAGCAATGGCGCTCGCGCAAATGCTTTAGAGGTGGTTGACTTAGCCCGTTCGATCGGCTTACTTCGACAAAGCGACGATGTATCGTTGGAACCGGGAGACTTCCTTGGGCAGTTCCAAATCCAAGTAGATCTGGTGCAGGTTGGCGCAGATCCGGAGCAACATGCGCCGGGGGGTGATGGGTGACAGATAGTCGTCCAGATAACCATGACCGGCCTGCTTCAGGTAATGAATGCACTCGGCCTTGGTCAGCAGCCGTCCGCGGTTAAAAACGTCGATATACGCCTCGGCGATGGGGGATTGATACCGGCACAGGAAATGTCCCGGCAGGCCGATGCCAACGACCGGGAGTTGGAGCCTTTTGGCGAGGACCAGGTAAAGCAGGCAGAGGCTGATCGGGTTGCCGGTGCGGCTATCGATCACCCGGTTCAAGTAACTATTGTCCGGGTCGTAATAATTCTGTTCGTTGCCGACAAAGCCGAGTTCGGAGAACAGGTACTCGTTAATGGTGGCGAGGCTTGACGTGACGCCCGGGTGGTGGCCGAGTCGCTCCCGCAGCTCGGCGGCAAAACTGTCCAGCAAAGCCTGATAAGCGGCGAGGTTGATGTCCGGATACTGGGTTTGCGCCAGGCGCCAGGCGCCCATCTCCACGTCGAGGCCCTCGGTCTGATTCAGGCAAAAAGCCACGAATTGGTTGTCGGCTTCCTGGCGTTCCACGAATTGCATGAGCTCCTGCGCCCGGCGCCGCAGAATCGGATCGCGATTGAAAGAGTAGGGCCGCAGCCAGGCCACCACGCCGGGTCCATAATTCAGGAGGGTCTGGCGAATAGTTTTATAGACCGCCGGATCGTCATCCGCCAAAAGACTGATCAGGGCCGTCTTCTGGCTCTGGGTCAGAGACAACGATGACTGGCTGGTGGCTGGCGTGTTCATCCGCTGGGTGATTCCGCGGTTAATAAGCCCTATTTCGGCCTTCCAGGCAACCACAATCCGGCCGGTAAGGGCGAGGCCAGGGCTGCATCAAGCTCGCCTTTTTTCGTAGCATCCGGCGTGAGCCGGATCATTATTCTCCGCCGCGTATGCGAAAAGCCGCACAAAATTCGAGAGTTTGAGCCGACTCACGTCGGCTGCTACGTTATGATTGACGAGCTTGATGCAGTCACGGGCGGGGGCGCGTATCAGCTTTGTCGAACACCGGCGGCCTGCGCCCTTTTGTAGCGCGGACATTCGTGTCCAATGCCACCAGCTTTTCGACGTGGTCATCCCGGAGGGAGGGCCGAGAATAGCCCAGCGTTTCAACGCTGGGATCGTGGCGTGGGCATGCCAAGTCCCGAAGGGACGGCTGAGAACCACAAACTCAGCCGTCCCTTCGGGACTCAACCGTCGATCCGTTCGCACCCGGCGTTGAAACGCCGGGCTATTTTCAAGCGTCCCTCCGGGACAAAGACACGCCCTTGGTCCGGCACCGATAGCTCAAATCCTAATGGCATTGGACAGGAATATCCGCGCTCCGATAAAGGTGGTATGCGCCC
>JADGRT010000321.1 GCA_017880715.1 Verrucomicrobiia bacterium
GCGCGCGCTGTTGAGCACGTCGCTCAGATACTCCTTCTGCTTGGGCCGGAGCGGGCCGGGCTTTTCGTCAATCAGGAACTCGGTGAAGCCGATGATGCCATTGAGCGGCGTGCGCAGTTCGTGGGACATGTTGGCAAGGAACTCGCTCTTCATGCGGCTGGCATACTCCAGCTCGATGGCCTGCTTGCGCGCGGTATTATCGGTGCCGATCAACAGATAGCCGATGATCACGCCTTGCGCGTCGCGTAGCGCCGTGACGGACACCACCGCCGGGAACCGGCTCCCATCTTTACGGATGTAGGTCAGCTCGTAAATGTCCTCGATGCCGCGGGAGGCCTTGAACACCAAGGCCTCGAAGCCCGGCGTAATCGGCGTGGCGAGCTCGACGCTCAACGCCTTGGCGCGCGCGATCACCTCCTGCGGATCGGAAATATCGGCGGGCGTGATCTTGTTCATCACGTCGGCGGCCGCGTAGCCCAGCATGCGCTCGGCGCCGACATTGAAGATCTGGATGACGCCATTCGCGTCGGTGGCGATGCTCGAAAAGTTGGCGCTGTTGAGAATCGCGTTCTGCAAGGCCCCGGTTTTAAGCAACGCCTCCTGGCGTCGGACCTCGGTGATGCCCTCCGCCGTGCCAGGGTCGCCATCGAAAGTAGCTTTTTGCCCCATATCGTGACGACGACGGTGCGGACTATGCCTGGTCAGGGGTGGTCTTCGGACTTTCGGGGATTGGCTCGCCCGGGGCGGCGGTTTCCTTGGCGGCCTTGGATTTAACGGCCTTGGGTTTGCGCGGCTCGAATTCGAAGCCCACCCGGCCATCCTTGCCGACGGCCAGAAAGGCGGAGAAGGGACGGTTTTTCTTCGAGATGAATCGCCTCAGCAAATCGGTCTTGCCCGTTGCCAGCAGCTTGACCATTTGCGCCCGGTCAACGGCCTGCTGGAGAATGATCTTGCCGGAGCGAAAATCGCAGGCGCGGTCCGGGCCGACGGCCTTTTCGCAAACGTAGCTCATGCCGTTCTCGAAGACGCGCGCGCCACATTTCGGGCATTTGCCCAGCGACTCCTGGCTGGAAAAATCGATCGGCTCGGCCCCGCCATTGGCGGATGTGTCATTTTGACCGAAATCGAATTCGAGCTTGCCTTCGGCGTTAAGTTTGAGCAACGCGGCAAACGGCCGGCCGAGCTTGCTGCGGAACCCCTGGAGCGGGCCCAGAACGCGTTTGACCAGCAATTCCTCCACCTCGGCGGTCTCGAACTGCCGGCCCGCCAGGGTTTTCCAGATGGCGAAATCGCAGCTCTGGCATTTGAATTGCCGGTAGTTTTCGAGGACCACGGCGCCGCATTTGGGGCACGGTGTCCGCAGCGGATTAAAATCGCCGGGCACCGTGTCGTGCTCGTAGCCTTTGGCCTTGCTCACAATGGCGCGCGTCATATCGGCAATCTGCTGCATAAACTCGGGACGCGCCAACTGGCCGCGCTCCATTTGTTTCAGCTTGAATTCCCAGTCCCCGGTGAGTTCCGGGCTGCACAACTCGGGGATGTCAATGCCGCGCAGCAGGGCGAGCAGCGAGAAGGCCTTGGCGGTGGGCTGCAATTCCCGGCCCGAACGGAGGATGTATTTCTCGAAAATCAATCCTTCAATGATGGCGGCACGGGTGGCCGGCGTGCCCAATCCCTTCGCGCTCATGGCCTCGCGCAATTCCTCGTCCTCGACGAGCTTGCCGGCGCCTTCCATGGCCGACAGCAGCGTGGCTTCGTTCAACCGGGGGGGCGGTTTGGTCTGGCAGCCGACCATCTCGACTCGCAGGGTCGGCACCGTTTCGTTGGGCTTGACCGGCACGAGGCTGGGCGTGTCATCCGTCTGGGCTTCCTTGCCATAGACCGCCAGCCAGCCGGGGCTGACCATGACTTTGCCTTCGGACTTAAAGGGCTCGCCCACGACGCGCGTGAGGCGCGTGGTGACGAGGAATTCCGCGGCCGGATAAAACACCGCCAGAAAGCGGCGGGTGACCATATCGTAGAGCTTGGCCTCCTCTTCGTTCAGGCTCTTGGGCGCCAGAGCGGTGGGAATGATGGCAAAGTGGTCGGAAACCTTGGCGTTATTGAAGACCCGCTTGTTAGGCCGCACCCAGCCCTGCTGCAGAATCTGTCCGGCAAAGGCGCCATAGGCGGTGGCGCCCATCACCTCCAGCGTGTCCTTCACCGTTCCCACGTAATCTTCCGGCAGCGCGCGGGAATCGGTGCGCGGATAGGTGAGGACCTTGTGTCTTTCGTACAGCGTCTGGGCGATCTGCAGCGTGCGCTTGGCGGAAAAACCAAACCGCCCGTTGGCTTCTCGCTGGAGGCTGGTCAAATCGTACAACAGCGGCGACAACTGGGTGGTCGGTTTGCTTTCCTCCGTGACGACGCCGGGCTGTCCCAGGCACTTGGCCCGGAGGGACTCGGCCCGTGCGGGATCCCACAGCCGCTCCGGCCTCAGTTCGCTGTCGCCGTTTTTCTCCTTGGCAAATTGCTCGTCGAACCAGCGGCCGGTGTATTCACCGGCCGCGGCCTGAAACGTGCCCTGGACTTCCCAATAATTGCGGACCACGAATTTTCGAATCTTTTCCTCGCGATCCACCACGATGGCCAGCGTGGGTGTTTGCACGCGCCCCACCGTGGTGAGCTGGAAGCCGCCCTGTTTGGAGTTGAAGGCGGTCATGGCGCGCGTGCCATTGATGCCCACCAGCCAGTCAGACTCGGAGCGGCAGACCGCGGCGGCGGCCAGCGGCAGCATCGAAGCGTCGTCGCGCAAAGACGCAAATCCCTCGCGGATGGCGGCGGGCGTCATCGACTGCAACCAGAGCCGCCGGATGGGTTTCTCGGTTTTGGCGTAACCGACAATGTGGCGAAAAATCAGCTCGCCTTCCCGGCCGGCGTCGCAGGCGTTGATCAGCGAGTCCACGTCCTTGCGCTTGATCAGGCGCAACAGCAGTTTGAGACGCGACTCGGTTTTTTCGTGGGGCCTCAGATCGAACGTCGCGGGGATCACCGGCAAATGGGCAAACGTCCACTTGCCGCGCGCGGCTTCGACGCCGGGCGGCGCGCAAATCTCCAGCAGATGACCAATGGCCGACGAAAGCACATAACGATCGCTCTCGAAGAAATCGTCGTTTTTGGCAAACCCGCCCAGCGCCCGGGCAATATCCGCGGCGACCGAGGGCTTTTCCGCAATGATTAAGACTTTTCCCATGACAAAAAACGGTGGTAACGTTGTATATACATTCTCCAATAATGCAACGCCATGTTTTTACATGCGCCGGGAACGTGCCTTAAAAAGGTGATAAAGTCAAAATAAACGATTCCGGTAGTGGATGATGCTGAAATCGTCGCCGTCGCGGAGCGTCTCCATCGCCGCAAAGCGATCTTCAAACGGCGGGAAGAAAACGTCGCCCGCCACCACGCGTTTGACCAGCGTGAGATAAAGGTCCGAGCAGAGCGGCAAGGCCTCGGCATAGACCTGGGCGCCGCCGCAGATGAAAATGTCGCGCGCCTCCTGCCCGGGATGCAACCGATTCAAATCCGAAATCGTTTCGACGCCCGGAATGCTGGCGCCGGACCGGGTCAGGACCAGGGTGGTGCGGTTGGGCAAAGGCCGGCCAATGGATTCGAAGGTTTTTCGCCCCATGACGACGATCTGCCCGGTGGTCATCTGTTTGAACCACTTGAAATCCTCGGGCAGATGCCAGGGGATTTTTTGCCCCTGGCCGATGACCCGGTTCAGCGACATGGCGGCAATGGCTTTGAAGTGCTTCACGAGGGAACCACGGTAAACCAGCCGCAAAGGGCGCACAATACCGATGATTCGTCGTTGCGGGCGGTGGGTGCAACTCACGTTGTTCGTAGCATCCGGCGTGAGCCGGATTATTTTTCTCTAACGCGGATGAGACCCAAACCGGTGAACATCGAACACTCAACATTGAACGCCGAACATCGACCATCCAAAAACCCGTAGGAGACGACGTCAGGAGTCTCTAACTTCGAACTTCGAAAAGCTGCGCCAGACTCGGGAGTTTGAGCCGACTCACGTCGGCTGCTACGTTTTGGTAGCGCGGACAGGAATGTCCAATGTCGCTAGGATTTGAGCTATAGGTGCCGCTCGGAGGCCGTGTTTTTGTCCCGGAGGGACTCTTGAAAATAGCCCGGCGTTTCAACGCCGGGTGCGGACGGATCGACGGTTGAGTCCCGAAGGGACGGCT
>JADGRT010000322.1 GCA_017880715.1 Verrucomicrobiia bacterium
CGCGGGATCATGATTCCTGACCCCTTCGTCCTCGTCCTCGTCCCTCGTCCCTCGTCCTCGATTCAGGGGTTTATTTTCGAGGACGAAGGACGAAGGACGAGGACGAAGGACGAAGACGATCCTGTCAATAGCTGTTGCAGCTTGGCTCAGAGGATTTCCTTGCGAGCTCCGGCCTCTTTTCGCGAGGCGGTCCACTGGATGAGGACGTTGGCGGCGATGATGAGGCCACCGCCCAGCAGCAGATGGGTCGTCAGCGTTTCATTCGCGTATGCCGCGCCGGACCAGCGGGAGAACCAAGCCGGCAGCACCATGGCCAGCAAACTGGCGAATACCGGTTCGAGACAGTAGATGAGTCCGGCCTGAGTAGCCGGCACATGCCGCTGCCAGCGGTTCATCAGCAGGTAGCCGCCCAGGGTCGAGAATCCCACCAGGATTCCCAGAAAGCCCCACGTGGCCGGGTGACTATAGGCGCGCCACCAATCTTCAACGCTCGAGACCGCCCAGCACCCCACGGGCAGGCAGACCAGCGCCATCACCAGGAACATGACCATCGAAAAATGGTTGGCGTTGTTGCGGGCATAGGGCGGACGTTCGAGCCAGAGAATCTGACCCGTGAAGAGCACCGAAGCCGCGATGGTTTCCCATTCGCCTCGCCCCATACGCATAGTCTGCCAGTTCACCTTCGACAGGATAGCCACGCCCACCATGACGAGCAGGCAACTGATCCAGACGGAGGGGGCTGGCCGTTGCCACCGCCTTACGGCCAGCCAGAGGGGAATGAACAGGGCATAACATTGAGTCAAAAAAGCCGAAGTGGACGCGCTGGTGTACATCAGCCCATCCATTTGCAGCAGGATGCCGCCGCCGCCGAAGAGCCCCAGGCCCACGCCCTGCCCAATCTCCGATCGGGTGAGCTGGCCCAGGGTGCGCCACGACGCGCCTGCCACCAGCAGACCGGCTATGCCAAAACGATAAACCACGCAGGCCGCCGCCAGGAACCAGCTTGATTCGCCGGGCACCAGGTTTTGCTGGGTCAGCGTCAGCACTTTCATCGTGGGAAAGCTCAGCGCCCACAACGCGGTGCACCACGCCAGCATTCGCACGGCCTTGATCGACGGGTTGGAATCGGGCATGGGGATAAATTAATGATTCGGGCTATGCACTTGACTCTTGTTGGGGAGCCTCCACGTTTTCAGAAACCCGCAACCGTTTGTTGGTAGGGCGGTGTTGCCGCACCGCCCCAATATCAGGGCGGAGCAGCAGCTCCGCCCTACCGGGTTCATGGGAAGAAACGGCCCGAACAAGAGTCAAGTGCATAGCCCCATTAATGATTTATCCCGCTGTTGCCAGACCGCTTGGCCGGCCGATCGCAGATCAAGCCGAATTGGGAACGCTCCACCCAGCCGGCCGCATCGTTGCCGGTGCGGACATATGCGTAACTGCCCCGCACGCGTTCCAATCGGGTCACTTCGCCCGCCGCCAGTTTCGTCAGGGTTTGCGCCTCGCGCGTGGGAGTCAGTCGCAGGGGAATCTGGCTGGTCACGATGACGCCCATCTGGGAGCGCGTATGCACGCCCATCAGCGCGGGCAGCGTGAGGAGGAAAACCGCAAAGCCAATCGCAGCGAGTCCCTGATGCCAGTCGGCCTTTCGCCACCGGAAGATGCCTGGCAGGAGAAGCATGAAGATGGCCAGCCAGAAACTGCCCGCCGCCAGCCAAGCCCAGGCATCGACCGGCAGCCACGTGGAACAGATTTCATACCAAGCGAGCTCGGGCGCGTCGAGTTGGGCCACTTTGCGGGCATATCGCAAATTCGTGCGCGGATTGGCGTCGTAAGGTTCGAGCCAGCGAGCCCGTTCCCAGGCGAGAATCGCCTCGCCAACGCGGCCGCATTGCCATTGGGCATTGCCCAAGTTATGCAGCGTTCCGGCGGAAGGCGTCGCCTCCGCGATCTCTTGGAACAGGATGGCCGCCTGTTTGAAGTTGCCCAAGCCATAAACCTGGCAGGCTTGTTGAAAATTCCCTTCCCATGAACCGGGTAGGGCGGAGCTGCCGCTCAGCCCCAAAATCAGGGCGGTGCAGCAGCACCGCCCTACCACCGGCTGGTTCATGGGCCGTGAGCATGGCCCCGAAGCCAAGGGGTCTTCCCCCGAGACGGCGTAGCCAGACCAAGCTAAAAAGAGCGGAAGCAGGGTGGAGAGAAAAGGAATCCGGCTCATAATTGTTCCTTCAGTTTGGCCAACAGGCGATCCACTTCGGGTTGCATGGCGAACAGCGTCGCCGCCTCGGGCGGTTGTTGGTTGAAACGCAGCCGATCCGCGGCGGCGAAAAGAGCTCGCACCAATTCGCCTTCACGGCTTTGGCGGGCTGGCGGCGGCAGCGCCTGGCAAACATCGTTGCCCACCAGGGCCTCGGGGTTGGCGGCGGTTCGTGGCGCGCTGACTTCGCGCAGGGCATGGACGGCCGCGGTGACATAGGCGGCGGCGTCCTTCGCGGCGACTGCTTTCGTCATGAGGCGAAGCTGCCGGCGCAGACCACGCCGGGCTCGCCGTTTCAGAACCACTTCCGGATGCTGCTCCAGAAAACGCCGGCGCCGATCCCAAAACCATAGGCCCCCCAATCCCACCGCCGGCAGGATTTGCAGCCACAGGAACTCCAAACGCTGCTGCACGGGGACCAGGTTGAAGACCGGCGAACCGGGCGATTCGGACAAACCTGTTAGCACCCATTCCCGCTCGCCCCGCGAAGGATCGTCGATATCCGGCGCCGCGCCCCTACTCGGTGGCGGCGGTCTCGCGATGGTGCCTCCGGGCGCCGGAGTGACTTTAATGGGCATCGGCGAAACGGTGAGATCGACGTACGCTTTGCGTTTGGGATCGAAGTAACTGAACGGAATTGGCGGCGTGGCTTTCACCCGGTCCGAAAGCGGAATCAGCGTATAGGTAAACACACGGAATCCCTGGAATTGAGTCTGCAGGGCGAGCGTGCCATCGGACATCGGCGGGAAGGCTTGCCAATCGCGGGTGCTTGCCAATCTCGGCAGGCCAAACCGGCTCAGGTTGCCTTCGCCTTTCACCTGAACCGAGAGCGTGACGGGATCGCCGGCGCGGACTTCGCCCGCGGACAGCTTTGATGGATCCAATTGAAAGCTGCCAATGGCCCCGGTAAACCCCGGCAGTTGACCGTCCTTGGGCACCGATTTTACCGTCACCGTCAGGGAGTCCGAATCGATCAGCGGAATGTAAAAAACCGGGCGCCCGGGGAGAGCCGTGGGGGGGTTGACAATCATCTGGCCCTGGGCCATCAGCGGATGTTGTCCTTCCTTGAGCGGAATGACGGCCATTTCGACGATCCAGACCGGTATCGCCTGGCCGTTGCGGGTAATGACATCGCGCCGCTGCCGCATAAAACTCATATCCACCAGGAACGCTTCGCCCAGAAGCTGCGCCTGCGAGAGTCCCTGCACAAGACCGTCGCCGCGGTCCGGCAGAAGCACGCGCACCGGCAGGTTTTGCCCGACATAAAGATCGCCCTCGGGCAGTTCGATCAAAAGCCGCGGCGCCTCGCGCGTGGGGGTGGAGCCCGGTTCCACGACGGTCAATCGGGCTTCCGGAATCGTCACCGGTTTGCCATAAACCGTCGCGGTAAAAGCGGGCATCACATACGTGCCGCTGGCGGCGGGATTCGCGTGGAAAAGAATGGTGGTGCGCGGCTGCATTTTCGGCATCGGAGGAGAATAGGATTGGCCGCGTCCGCCCGGGATCAATTCGAGTCCGGCCGGCGCCGGCAATTTTTCCGGGAACTTCACCGACTCGTTCATCGCGGTGAGAATAACGCGATAGCTGACCCGGCCACCGCGCGTGACGGAGGGAGGATCGAATTCCGAGACTGCGACGACCGGGGAATCGGTGTCGATGTTTGGCTGTTGCATCATGAGCGAGATCAGCGGGTTGGCGGCGGAGGCGGGCATGGCGGGAGCGACCATCGCTTGCGGTACCCGCGGTCGCGCCACCGGACGATTCGTAGCGGGAGTTTGGGCGGCTACAGAAATCAGGCACAGGCTCAGGAAGAGTAGGAAGACCAGAACCGACCACCGGCTTGGTCTCCTGGACGAGGCTCCTTTCATGGAGAGAGAGAGACCTGCGGCGTCTGTTAAACAGGCCCTGGCGTTTTGAAATTCAATCATGCCGGTTACCATTCGCGGCCTTTCCGATCCTGGGG